>NZ_LSSO01000192.1:0-114246 GCF_001645205.1 Brevibacillus sp. SKDU10
ATAAGTTTCCCTATGTTATCCCAGTCTTACAGGCAGGTTGCCTACGTGTTACTCACCCGTCCGCCGCTAGGGTCCGAAGACCCTCGCTCGACTTGCATGTATTAGGCACGCCGCCAGCGTTCGTCCTGAGCCAGGATCAAACTCTCCATTAAAGTAGTTCTTGATCAAAGCTTCAAAACTTGCTTGGCTAGTGTTTCTATCAAACATTTTACTGTTCAGTTTTCAAAGAACAACAACTTTTTCATCTTATCAAAACCTTCTTAATTTGTCAACTGTTTTTTAACAGCGACTCAATCATCATAACACATTCAGTTTTGAAAAGCAATACTTTTTCTCATCCTCATCGTTTTGTTTCATCTGCTCGGTGAGGACATAAATTAATATAGCATATCTCTCTCACATAAATCAATACTTTTTTTAAATTTATTTTAAAAAGTTTAGTTTAAATGAAAATAGATCCTATCTCTATAGTATTTACAGCTTTATTAGTCTATCACACCTTACTATTAATGCAACAATAAACAACAATTTAATAGAAAGAAAAAGCAACTAAGGGAACCACTTAGCCTTAGTTGCTTTTTATTCACCAAAAGTCAAATTAGATCCCGCTTAAGCTTTACCCTTATCTCTCATATGAGGGAATAAGAGCACATCACGAATAGACGGTGCATCTGTCAAGAGCATAACTAGACGATCGATACCAATTCCTAGTCCCCCAGTTGGCGGCATGCCGTACTCAAGCGCTTCGATGAAATCGTCGTCCATTTCATGAGCTTCATCATTACCAGCAGCTTTCTCTAGCAGTTGCGCTTCAAAACGCTGACGCTGGTCAATTGGATCATTAAGCTCCGTAAATGCATTCGCGTGCTCACGAGCGACAATAAACAGCTCGAAACGATCTGTAAAGCGTGGATCTTCCTCGTTTTTCTTAGCCAACGGAGAAATTTCTACAGGATGTCCATATACAAAGGTAGGTTGAATTAATGTTTCTTCGATTTTTTGTTCAAAGAATTCATTAACAACATGTCCAAAGGTATGATGAGCTTCTACAGTAATCCCATGCTCTTTAGCCAAAGCACGTGCTTCCTCATCGCTCATGTGCTTCCAGAAGTCTACTCCTGTATGCTCTTTTACCAAATCCACCATGTGTACTCGTCTCCATTGCGGAGTCAAATCTACCTCATGGCCTTGGTACTGGATCTTCGTGGTGCCCAGCACGGTTTGTGCAATATGCGCAATCATTTCTTCTGTTAACTTCATAATATCATTGTAATCAGCATAAGCTTCATACAGTTCAATCATTGTAAATTCAGGATTGTGTCGTGTAGAGATACCTTCATTACGATATACGCGACCGATCTCATACACTTTTTCCATACCGCCAACAATCAGACGTTTTAAATGTAACTCAATCGCAATACGCATAAACAATTGCATGTCTAATGCATTGTGATGAGTGATAAAAGGACGAGCAGATGCTCCCCCGGCAATGGAGTGCAAAGTAGGTGTTTCTACTTCTAAATATCCTAGGTTATCCAAATAACGTCTCATTTCAGTTAGAATACGGCTACGTGCGATAAATGTTTTACGTACTTCTGGATTCACAATCAAATCCACGTAACGCTTTCGATAGCGTGTCTCGATATCTTTTAGGCCATGGAATTTCTCCGGTAATGGACGAAGAGATTTGCTTAGGAAAACTAAGCTTTTCGCTTTGACACTTAACTCGCCTGTTTTTGTTTTAAATAAAGAACCAGTAAGACCGATAATGTCCCCGATATCACTTAAATCAAAAACGTTATATAGGTCGTCGCCAACTGTATCTTTTCGCACATAAATTTGAATTTGACCAGAGCGATCCAATAGTTGCGCAAAACTTGCCTTACCCATTTTACGCTTTGCCATTAAACGACCGGCGATAGTAACTTCGTGATTCGCTTCTTCAAGTTCTTCTTTCGTTTTGTCTGTGAAGCTAGCTGTAATATCCGAAGCAAAATCCTTCTGTTCAAATTTCTTTCCAAACGGATCAATGCCCCATTCACGTAATTGATCCATTTTGTCATGGCGAACTTGCAGCAATTCGTGTAGTTCTTGCTCAGTTCCTTGCTCTTGTTGTAGGTCTTCTTCTCTTGCCATTCCTTCTTCACTCCTAACAGAACGCTCTGTTAAAGCCCATTGAATAGGACTAGGGCGTACCATCAAAAGATTGGTACGCCATTTAACGTGAGCTTATCGATTAATTTCAAGTACTTCGTATTGAATAACGCCCGCTGGAACATTTACATCTACTGTAGATCCTTTTGCTTTTCCAAGCAAGGCTTGACCCACAGGAGATTCGTTTGAGATTTTATTGTTTAATGGATCAGATTCAGCAGAACCAACGATAGTGTAGTCTACTATGTCTCCAAATTCAAGATCTTTTAGACGAACAGTTGAGCCAACACTTACCACATTGGTATCAACATCTTCGTTAGTAATAATGCGAGCATTGCGCAACATTTTTTCTAGAGTGAGAATGCGACCTTCAATGAACGCTTGCTCATTTTTAGCTTCTTCATACTCAGAGTTCTCACTAATATCTCCATAGCTAATGGCCTCTTTAATACGCGCAGCAACTTCTTTACGCTTAACGGTTTTTAAATCTTCTAATTCTTGCTCAAGCTTGGCAAGGCCTTCAGGTGTAAGAATGACTTCTTTTTCAGACATCTTCGTATTCCCCCGTTTATCAATTTTTAATCCCGTTATCAAAAAGTACACAGGATTATATGTAGATCACCCACTTAATATACTAGGGGTAATCGTTTTCTTTTTGTAATACAGTGGGTCATAGGGAAAGCTGCCAGATCATGATCTGGCAGCTTCAAGTACATAATACGATGAATTATAGGATATGAGAAATACGTTGTCAATGTTTGATTTCCATTATAAGGCAGAGATTTTTACAGACCCTTCTTTTTCCATCTCTGTATCATCAAACGCTCCGCTTTCTACCCAATCTACGTACTCATGCAATAAGCGATACAATTCTTCTTCTGTTTCAACAGAATTTATCAGGTTTTTCGTTTGAGTGGCACCTTTTAAGCCTTTTAAGTACCACGCAGCGTGTTTGCGCATCTCAAGTATGCCAACTCTTGGTCCTTTTAATGCAACTAAACGTTTAGCATGCAGCAAACAGATATTTACCTTATCACGAGCAGTAGGTTCATCCAGTAATTCACCTGTGGTTAGATATTGGATCGTCCGATAAAGCATCCAAGGATTCCCTAGAGCCGCACGACCGATCATAACCCCGTCGCAGCCTGTTGTATCTAGCATACGTTTGGCATCCTCTGGTGATGCTACGTCACCATTACCGATAACCGGAATATTAACTACCTCTTTAACTCGGCGAATCCATTCCCAATCAGCGTGACCCTTGTACATCTGAACACGGGTACGAGCATGCACAGAAACTGCCTTACCACCAGCACGCTCTACCGCCTGTGCATTATCTAAAACATATAGATGATCCTCGTCCCAGCCCAAGCGCATTTTGACTGTTACCGGTTTGTCCACAGCATCTACTACCGCTGACACCACTTCATAAATTTTTTCCGGATCTAATAACAAACGAGCCCCTGCATCACAGCTAACAATCTTAGGGACAGGACACCCCATGTTAATGTCGATAATATCGGCATTGGTGTTTTGGTCAACGTAACGAGCCGCTCCCACCAACGTCTCCTTATCACCGCCGAAAATTTGCAGACTCAACGGTTTTTCACGTTCATCTACGTATAGCATATCTAACGTTTTTTTGTTGCCATGCATAATCGCCTTGTCACTAACCATCTCAGCACAGACCAGACCTGTGCCAAATTCTTTAGCAATCAAGCGAAAAGCAGGATTACATACTCCTGCCATTGGTGCTAGGACAACATTGTTTTTTAATTCGATGTTTCCGATTTTCATATATAAAACCTCCTTAAGCGAAGGAACGCTGCCTACTTTTCATTCCCTTTATTTATAGCACATAATTCCTCATATTCAACTTGTAAAGTGTTGGCTATCTTCCGTAACACCAGTTCAGTCGGTGGTTTTGTTCCTCGCTCCAAGGTACCCACAAACGATAATGATACACCCATCTCACTGGCTAATTGCTGTTGTGTAAAGCCTTTTAATTTGCGGAACGCTCTGATTCGGCTCCCCAATCTAATGTCCCCCATACCTGTACCCCCTGCGTTTCTATACATTGATGGATTGCTTCTTCTATGGATAAATCTGTTCCCGGTATAACTCCATGCCATACCTCTTGAAGAGGAATTAGTACAAAAGCACGATGAATCATTTCTGGATGAGGAATGACCAAATTCGGCAACGCTACTTCTTCCTCTCCAAAAAGCAATAGATCAATATCAATATTGCGCGGCCCCCAGCGCTCAAGACGAACTCTCCCTAATTTTTGCTCAATCGATAAGGCTGTCTGCAATAGCTCGAGGGGCGTTAAGCTTGTCTCAATTTCAATCACCATATTTAAAAAGGCAGGCTGATTCATATAGCCCACTGGATCAGTCTCATAAACAGAAGAAAGGCGATACACTTGAATGAAATCATGTGCATGTAACTCGGTGATGGCACCTTTAAGCATAGCTTCTCGCTCTCCCTGATTAGATCCAAGGGCAATATATACTTTTGTAAGATTGCCCATGCTAGTTACTTCCCTTCTTCCTAATCATCTCAATTGCAACTGACTGGTAATGCCCTGCTATAGGAGGGTCTGGTTTTGTTACTTTTACTTTGACTTCATCTAAAGGAAAATCGCTCAATAAACCATCGCAAATCTGCACCGTCAATTTTTCCACTAACTGATAACGCTCTCCTTCAACGATAGCCTTCACTCTTTCGTAAATATCCGCATAATTAACGGTATATTCTAGCTGATCCGTATCAGCAGCCTTTTGTAAATCAAGTGAGAGCTCCAAATCAACATAGAACCTTTGACCTAGCCTAGCCTCTTCTTGAAAAACACCATGGTAACCATAAAAAGCCATACCATTAAAATAGATTTTATCCATTGTAACGCGCCCCTTTTTTTATAGCGTCCATCATCATTGCTGTTCGTTTTATGGCCTTAACATCGTGCACGCGCATGATATGACAACCTTTCTCAATGCCTAACGCTACCGTAGCTATTGTACCCTCTAGACGTTCATCCACAGGTAAATCAAGAACCTTACCAATCATAGATTTTCGTGAGGTTCCCAGCAAGACAGGGTAGCCAAGGGCCACTAAATCATCCAACCGACGCATAGCTTCTAAATTTTGCTGCAATGTTTTTGCAAAACCAATACCCGGATCAAGCACGATCATCTCTTCTGACACGCCTGCTGCTAAAGCTAGCTGAATAGATTCCTGTAAATCCTTTATGTAGTCAGGGAAGAAATCCTGGTATTCCATCTGCTCTCGATTGTGCATTAGGATAATCGGCACATTCCATCTAGCAGCTACAGCGGCCATTTCGGAGTCTTTTTTTGCACCCCACACGTCATTAATAATATGGGCTCCTGCCCGCAATGCTTCGTCGGCAACGCGAGCTTTATAGGTATCAACAGAGATCGGTACATCTATATCGCGGGAGAGGCGCTCGATAATCGGAATAATTCGCTCTAATTCTTGTTCCGCACTAACAAGCTGAGAACCTGGCCGTGTCGACTCTCCCCCTACATCGATGATATCCGCTCCATCCTTTACAAGCCTTTCAGCATGCCGCATAGCGTCATCTAGCTGGTTGTAACGTCCTCCATCTGAAAAAGAGTCAGGAGTAACGTTAAGGATTCCCATAATTAATGTTCTTTCGTGTAACGGCAGATTATATGTACCACATGATAGTGATGTAAATTTAGTCTGAGGGCGCTCATGATCATGTTTCATCTTATTCGAACTCCTTTTTATATTGTGGAAAGCATAACATAATCAGTTGGACAATTCTACCAATCGCCTGTAGGCTTCATGCAACTTTTGGGTAAGCCTTCCATAGACGTATGGAACTTCTACATTCTCAACAGTCGATACCGGTACGATCTCCTGAATCGAGTTGGTTACGAACACCTCATCAGCTTTTAATAATTCCTCCAGGGGATAAAGACCTTCCTCCACATTAAGACCACCTGTATGTGCAATGGTTAGGACAGCATTTCGGGTAATTCCTGCTAACAGATTAGTGTCAACGGAAGGCGTATATACGATATTGTCCTTGACCCAGAAAACGTTGCTTACAACCCCTTCACAGATATAACCTTCTTTCGTCAAAAATAGACCTTCTATATTCGGTGCGCCTCCTATTTCTTGTTTACCAAGGGCACAGTTTAAATAATTATGAGACTTAAAACGTAGGTTTCCTTCCTGAGTCTGCCTTGGAAAGGAGATTACTTTCAACCTTTTCGCAATAGGAGGATGTGCGATCGGCATTACAGATTTGACAAAAATATAAAGCGATGGCTGCTCATATACACCACTATGCAAGCCAACACCTTCCGCTCCTCCAGTAACACTAATTCGTACATAAGCATCCTCTAGCTCATTCTTCTCCAGAGTAGCCTGCACAGCACGATATATTTCACTACGCTCCCACTTGTGACGAATGCATAAATCAGTCATTCCATTTTCCAAACGCAGCATATGCTCATTCCAAAAGCATGGTTTTCCTTGATATATTCGAATGGTCTCAAATAGACCGATACCATATAAAAAGCCATGATCCATGGCTGAAACTACCGCTTGTTGATCGGGTACAATTTTATCATTAACAAACACCCACATCCGCTTAATCTCCTAGCTATAAGACGTTTATCTCTCTTCTGTAGCACATAAAATCATAGTATCATAACTAAAACTTTCCTCGAACCACTCTCGCTGTGATTTTGGTTTATTCCTTTCCTGAAAAAACCACCTGCAATCATTTTTGCAAGTGGCTTTGAAGTAAGGTTCATTATTTGATAGGTTGAGTCTCTTTTGCATAAGCCGTCAAAAAGTTTTTCAACATTTGCTTTCCATATTGAGTAATAATTGATTCAGGATGAAATTGAACACCTTCGATAGGTAGCTCTCTATGACGAATCGCCATTATCTCCCCTTCAGGTGTACGAGCTGTAATTTCTAATTCTTCCGGAATTGATTCTTCCTGGATCACCAGCGAATGGTAGCGCGCAGCTTGGAATGGGGAAGGTATGGATGCAAAAATGGTCTTACCATCATGCAATACCTCCGAGGTTTTTCCATGCATAAGACGATCTGCTCGCACTATTTTCCCGCCAAATACTTGCCCTATTGATTGATGACCAAGGCATACGCCAAAAATCGGAATTTTACCTGCAAAATGACGAACGACATCCATACTAATCCCAGCTTCATTCGGTGTGCAAGGACCTGGCGAAATCATCAGGTAATCTGGATTCATATTTTCGATTTCCTCTAGCGTGATTTTGTCGTTACGAAATACCCGTAACTCCTCACCCAGTTCCCCAACAAATTGTACTAGGTTGTACGTAAAGGAATCATAGTTATCAATCATAATAATCATACTCGGCTCTCCTCTCGGCACTTCAGCCTCTCATTCTCAAATTCTTCACTCAGCTCAACTACTTTCCACAAGACCTCTGCTCTCTTTCCACTACTCATAGCACTCTTTCCACTTAATCAAGAATAATCATGCCTGATACCTATAACAGCTTGGATACGGCCTGCTTTGAGCTTTATTAATGCGTGTATGGACAGAAGCGTTTCTTTCTCAAGTCAATTGGTCAAAAGCAATAGGTCTTGATATATCATAACATACAGACTTGGTGGCTGTAAGTCATGATTTGGAAGCTTTTGTAAAATTGTTTCCGAATTCACTCATTTCATAACAACGATTCATGGGCCTTCAATAAAGATAGCAGCTCCTGCACTATTTGATTCTATAACAACAAAAAGAAGTGGCCCTCAACGCGTGCGAACCACTTCCATAGCATTATTTGCTGAAAAGCCTGAAGCAATATTAATCCTCAAAATGATAAAGTGGCGTAGACAAATAGCGTTCACCATTGCTAGGAATAATAACTACAACTTTTTTTCCTTTTCCTAAACGACTCGCTACATCGAGAGCCGCTGAAATAGCCGCACCTGAAGAAATTCCACCTAGAATTCCTTCTTCCCGAGCCACACGACGAGCTGTCTCAAAAGCAGCTTCATTTTCAATAGGAAGAATTTCATCATAGATAGACGTATCCAAAATCTCCGGTACGAATCCAGCACCAATTCCTTGAATCTTATGAGGCCCTGGTTTGCCTCCAGACAAAACCGGGGAGGCCTGAGGTTCCACCCCATAAATTTTTACCTCTGGGTATTCCTCTTTCAGCACCTGACCCACGCCTGTAATAGTACCGCCTGTACCGATACCAGCAATAAAAGCGTCAATACCACCGATCTCTTTTCCCTGTTCAAGCAACTCTTTTGCTGTAGTTTCTCGATGTACCTTAGGATTGGCTTTATTATTAAATTGCTGCGGGATAAAATAGTTGGGGTTCTCGCGAGCAAGTTCTTCTGCTTTACGAATCGCTCCTCCCATTCCTTCCGCTCCTGGGGTCAAGATTAATTCCGCTCCATACGCGCGTAGCAAATTACGTCTTTCCATACTCATGGTATCTGGCATAACCAAGATAGCACGATATCCCTTCGCTGCAGCCACCATCGCTAATCCGATCCCTGTGTTACCGCTAGTTGGTTCAATTATGGTATCGCCAAGCTTCAATTTACCTTCCGCTTCGGCTGTTTCAATCATAGAAAGTGCGATACGATCTTTCACACTGCTACCGGGGTTAAAGAACTCCAGCTTTAAATAGATATCAGCCATGTCTTCCGTTACGACACGATTGAGTTTGACTAATGGCGTATTTCCAATCAGTTCTGTAATAGATTGTGCAACCCGCATGTTTTTGTCCCCCTCAAGTAATCACCGAGTAATTTGCTAGGATTTGTAGGTATTATAACAAATCATATTCATTAGCGTCAACGATATGTTAAGTCCTTCACTTCTACTTTAGTCGTTTTGCGTAAACGATTTAAAATTTCATCAAATGACTCCGCTTTAGCAATCGCCATGTCCTCAAAAACCTTTTCCTTCGACTGTTCAAAGGTTGGAACCACTTCTTGCTTCCGTTCCGTTATATGCAATAATGCATAACCATCTTCAACAGGAATGGGAGCAGATACTTCCTTGATTTTCATATCCTGAAGAGCGAACTGTTCATTTTCCGTTAAAGAGTCGTCCTTTAAAACAACGATCCCCATATCTCCACCATTGGGAGCTGTGTGAGCGTCTATGGAGCGCTCTTTAGCCAATGTAATAAAATCTGCTCCCTTTGATAGCTCCTGGAATAAATTTTGAGCTTCGGCTTCAGTTTTTACTAACAAGCGATAGAGATGTACGGTGGTCGGTTGAATATAATCGGATTGGTGTTGCTGGAAATAAGCTCGTAGCTCATCATCACTGATTGTTACATTCTTAGTAGCGAGCTTTTTCAACAATAATTGATAGCGAACCTCCTGCTCCATTTGGGCCGGAGTCTGTCCCAATCGATCCTGCACCTCACTAGGAATATCACCCTCATGCGGGAAATGACTTCTTATCCTTTGAATCTCTTCCTGAACTCGCTGATCAGAAACAGTAATTTGTAGACGATTTGCTTCCTGGAAGACGAGCTGGTGATCAATCATTCGATCCAACATCTGCTTTCCATAGCGCTCTTTTAATTGTGAGATTAGCGCTTGTTCTGTAACGTTTTCATCTCCTACCTTAGCTACCGCCGCCAGACCTGCACCTTTGTACCAAGCACCCGATACAACAGCTAACAACAAGATGAGCGCACCAATCAAGCTCCACAAAAACCGAACGTTACGCATCCATTTCTCTCCATTTCATTGAAATTCTATAATATTAGGGCAAGAAAAAAACGGTAGTTGACGTGTCGTTAGCAATCGCACATGTCTCATGCTCTAGTCTCCACCGTTTTGTCTCTTATTCTTTATTTATCCAAATCATTAATGATTTCCTGCAAATCATCATAGTCGAACTGGTAAAGTTCATTGCAAAAATGGCAGTGAACCTCAGCTCCGCCCTCTTCTCTTTGCATACTCATTAATTCTGCCTTACCTAAGCTAGCTAATGTATTGCCCACTTTTTCAGCAGAACACCCACAATTAAAGGTAAGATCCAGCTTACTATGAATAGTAGGGTTATCCAATACCTTAGCAATTAATTCTTCCGGTGTAATACCTTCTGCAATTAAGCGTGATACCTGCGGCAATTTACTAATTTTCTCTTCAATTTTCGCGATATCCTCTTCAGGAGTACCTGGAAGTAATTGCAGAATGAATCCACCTGATCCAAAAATGGAATGATCTTCAGGGTTAACCAGCACACCTACAGCTACAGCCGACGGAGTCTGCTCTGATACCACAAAATAATAACTAAAATCCTCACCAATCTCACCGGAAACAATCGGCACACTGCCTTGATAAGGTTCTCGAAGACCTAAATCCTTTGTTACGTATAAAAACCCATCTGTACCTACTGCACGTCGAACGTCTAGCTTACCTAGTTCATTTAGCTCAAAGTGAACCTTTGGATTTGTTGCATACGCCCGCAATTCACCATGGGCATTAGCCTCCGCAAAAATGCTGCCGATCGGACCGCCGCCATTAATCTTGACTGAAATACGTTCGTCCCCTTTAAGCATAGCACCCATCATAGCTGTTACTGTAAGCGTTCGCCCTAAAGCTGCACTAGCAGTGTTCAGCATACCGTGTCTTTTTCTAATGTCTTCTACAATTCCTGTCGTGCGGGCAGCAAATGCTCGAACATTCCCATTAAAACCCGTTGCTCTTACTAAATAGTCACTCATACGCGTCCTCCTTGCATATCCTCTATTCCTCTTAGTTCAGTGTGCCTCGTGTGCTCATTACGCATTCGCTAGTCTTAGCACTCTCTGGTTACCGTCGTCTGACTGTAGGTAATTGATTGCACCAAAGTATTTCTCTTGTTTTTATAACTTTGATCCAATCAATTAGCTATTCATGAACAACAAAACTCCCGCGTATGAGGCAGGAGTCCTCCATCCAGTCTTATTTAGAATGTACCCATGATTCGGCCCAAGTTTGCACAGCATCCATGACAGTTTTTAACCCTCTTCCTTTATCTGTCAATTCATATTCAATACGCACAGGGGTTTCAGGATAAACATTCCGCGTTAAAACACCAGCTAGTTCTAACTCCTTAAATCTTTCCGCCAACATCCGATCACTCATACCGGGTATGACTTCAGATATATCTTTAAAGCGCTTAGGCCCTGTCATCAATACACAAATAATTAACCCCGTCCAGCGTTTTCCCAACAATTCAAAAGCAGTCTCAAGCTTTGGGCACAATTGGTGGTCACTCATCTTTATCACTCCCTTATAGTTATTTTACCATAGCTACTTGACAAAAATAAGTTTTCAGAAGTGGAGATACCTTTCAAAGTGTAGTTTTCCCGCTTTCTAATAAAAAAATGGGCTACTTGCCTACTCACTTATTTACTTTCTTCATATAAATAGTATAATGCCTTCTGCCTATAAGACAAACCTTTGGGGGTTAACTCCACTAAATAATAGAATTTTCAGTTTATTTAACTTAAAAGAAGTTACACAGACGTAAGAAAAATAGACAATAAAAAGGAGCATGATCATGCTTCTTAGCATGTAGCTCCTTTGACCTCCAATTATGGGGACAATGAATGAATTATGTTCTTTTGACATACCTTAGGAAAGGTACTCCATCAAGTTGCGTGAACATTTCTGTTTGCGCAATCGCTCAATCGTAGTCGCTTCAATTTGACGTATACGCTCGCGGGTAAGACCAAACATCTTGCCTACTTCCTCTAACGTATAAACCTGATCATCATACAGTCCAAAGCGCATCGCAATGATTTCTTGCGAACGTGGACTTAATACGGATAAAGCATCAAAGACCTGGTCTCTTAGATCAACTCGTTCAATCCAGTCGTCTAATGAGCTTTCTTTGTCATCAACAATTTCAGCGTAGCTTAGCAATTCTTCGTCATCTTCCATGTGGAGCACGACAGGTTGCTCATCGATTGATTCCATTTTAATGCGAAGAGCATACTCGATGGTATCCATTTTTTCCAAGGGAATATTTAAATAGTTTGCAATCTCATGTCGTTCAGGATTGCGGTTTAGCAAATGAGCCAATTGCATTACTTTCTTTTGATAGAGACGTATTTGCTCATGCATGTGTACAGGTATGCGAATAAGACGGCCTTTGTCACTGATAGCACGTGTGATGGCTTGTGAAATCCACCAATGCGAATAGTGATATAAACGGACGCCTCTTGTAATATCAAATTTTTCTATTGCGGTAAATAACCCAATTGTTCCTTCTTGAATCAGATCAAGGAACGGCATTCCCTTTTTTAAATGACGAAGTGCAGTGTTTACGACATAACGAAGATAAGCACGTACTAGAATCTCGCGAGCTTCTAAATCACCATCACGCTGATACTGAATCAAATATTGCATTTCTTCATCTTTATCCAACATAGGTGTTGCTGCTACGCCCTCCAAAAACAATAACGCGGAAGTATCTGATCGTAAAGATTTAGGAACAACAATTGATAATTCGTTCTCGACTTCACGCCAACGCCGGGCACAATCTTGGAAAGAGGTGTGACTCATAGTGGTCATGTGCAACCCTCACTTCATCGGAAATAGAAATATTCAGTTATCTCCTGTTGACACATTAAAACATATTGTATAATCCTTATGTTAACAGAATATCAGGAAAAAGGTGAACAAAATTTTTGAAAGAACTAGAACTTTTTACATCTAGTTATTAATTCCTTAATTATGCTATACCTTTCATGATATACATACGCACTGGCAGTAAGTTTATCGTACGTAAGAGATAACGTTCACATTACTACTTACCGGAAAATGTTTTGTAGCGAATCATTAGTACAGCGGTATCGTACTAGTGTATTTTTTATGCCAACTGATCCTCTGTTAATCAGTGTACACCAATTTTACCTTGTACCAACCCTCTAAGTTAAAAACTTTTTGAATTAACTCGCTACTAATATTGACTCCTCAACCCCCAAAAAAGTTGCATTTTTTCCTATATGTAATATCTGGATGCCCATTTGTTGGCTACTTATAAGAAAATAAATGAAACGAGCGAAAAAAGTGTAAGCAGGCTATGATCGTCTCGTCTATTTACATACCCAGTATTTTTGAGGGTTCAGGTAATGCAAGTAAAGTTGAGGATTGGCTTTTTGGCTTTTTGGCTTTTTTGATTTGTTATGTCGAACATTCAACTGATTTTACATCTAGGACTATCTGAGGGTAATTCTTTTAAAAGAGGTGTCACACAAATTGACTAGGCGCGAACACATTGAGGAGTGGTTTGTTCGTTATAGTGACGATATATATAAGTTTTTAGTTTACTATACGCGTAACCGCGATGTAGAAGATTTGGTGCAGGAAGTTTTCATGAAAGCTATTAGAGGATATGAAAAATATGAAGGAAGAGCCCAACCTAAAACCTGGCTTTTTTCAATTGCACGCAATACAGCAATTGATCATGAACGAAAGAAACGCTACTTGAGTTGGCTACCAGATACCTGGTTAAAACAAATCAAGTCACCTGATGGAACACCTGAAGAGATTGTAGGTAAACAGGAAGAAAATCAATTGCTCTATGCCGCTGTACAGCGATTAAAGCCTTCCTATCGGGAGGTTGTGATCTTACGCGGCATAAAGGGGTTATCCCCTAGTGAAACCGCAGAAATTCTACAATGGAGCGAAAGCAAAGTAAATACAACCTTGCATCGTGCTTTAAAAACATTGCAAAGAAGCTTAGGCAAGGAAACTGATGTAGATGGGGTGATCAATCGTGTCATCTAATAAATTTTCAAACCTAGATGAGCAATCGAATCAAACATTAAAGCATCTGCAAACACTCCCAGATCATAAGCTGGATGCTACAAGCAAACAACACATGCTGGCTCATTTACTAAGAGAAGAGAAAAAAGAGGTACACAGAACTGATCTGTCTACTTATTTTACTTGGATCAGTAAAGGAATTGTGTGCAGTTCATTAATTCTAGCTACCTTCTGGTTAGGAAATGCGTGGGTGCAAAAGGATCAGCCAATCAATTCAAACAAAAGTCTAGTATCTGCAACTATAAGTGATTATAAGGAGTCACGTAATACTGATTTACGCAATAATGATCCACTCAATTCTTTACATGATAGCAAGACAAGTGTGGAAAAAAATATCCAAACAGTGACTCCGGCTCAAAACAAGCTTTTAGTAAATGTAATGGAGCGAGCCAGAAGCGGCAAAGTGATAAATGCAGATATTGCTGTAAAAACATCATTAGCCGATGACATAAAAAAAATATGGGGTGAATCAAAAGAGCCGGATCAGGTACGATTTGGTCTACCTACTACTCATTACCCTGAGAAGTCATTAGCATTTGCTTACAATAAAGGCGAGCAGCTAGTAGAAATCATTTCAACAGACACTCGATTAAAGGCTCTAAATAAAGAACAAGTGGAACAGGTTCTTGGGAAGCCCCAATTTGTCCAGCAGTTCACAGATCAACTGAAATACAGCTATCCTGCTGGCGGAGACTATCAATTAGTATTTTATTTTACCCCAATCAGCATCAATAATGGTTCGAACACAACTGAACCATCTGCTAGGAATCATGATGTATCTCTGCAAATCGAACATGTAAGTGTCGTCTATCCAGACGGCCGTAAAAACCTCATGCTTGGAGATAATATTGATTTCTTACAAAGAATAAATGAATCCGCTTCTAAAGGATTGCTAGTAGAAGACTTTGTAGTGGGACGAACCACTAAGGAGCAAATAGAGCAACGCTGGGGTAAAGCTGACAAAATGGATACCCCCTATAAAACTACCTATGCAATCTATCGCAAGCACGGTACTGTCGTAGGTTATGATTCTAAAGGTCTACTGATCGAAATCCGAAGCTTTGATCTTCGCTTACAAGACATACATCTAACGGAGGTCAAAACAGCATTGGGCGAAAAATTAAAAGGATACTTTAATAGAAACAAAGAACAGATCTTCACGTACCCGTTAAATAGTGAGTTCCAGCTTCAAGTGGTTATATCTCCTGTAGCAAATAAGAATACTGACCCATTAGTAGATCATATAAATGTCATACACAAGCAATCCGAGAGCTGGGAAACATAAAATCTTGAATAAACCATGGTAAATAGGGATTTTAAATAGAACAATGCTTGGTTTGTTATGACTTTGCCTGGGATAGGAATCAGGCAAAGTCATTTTTGCTTTCTTGATGCCTTTTCATTAGCCTTTATTTATTAGATCGGGTATCTTAATTTTTATCTTCAGTTTAGAAGATTACACCACCTTACTTTTACCCAACTTAAAGCTTCTAAACTGCTGGTGGGGAATGCTTGCGGTTATTGAAAAAGAAGGATAGAGGGCAGATAACATCTGAACTTTCTTTTTTTGTTTTCTTTTTATCGATTAATTCTTAGAGAAAAGTAGCTCTCCTTTTCGAGGTTTACTACCTGATTAGATACGTAATGAAACTATAGCCTGCTGAAGGATATACTAATAATAACAATTACTTCTAATGTTACTTCAATTGCTTTTATCAGGGAGTATGTATTAATTTCTGTTTCATGTAGAAGCCATGGCTTTGATTCAAGCTGACGTAGTGGAATTTTCCACTCTAACTCTCTAAATATTTCGAGAAATCGTCTGGTTTTCATCTAGTTTGACTTGATAAATTATTTTCTAATCGATTATTCTCCTTCTTGTCACACTGATTTTTCCGATCTTTAGCTTCTATATAATTAAGGAATTTCGATACCATTCCATTAATCTCTAGGTGATTGCGATAGTAATAAAAAATCTTACGTATACGCTCTCTTTCTTTCCGATTTAGAGCTGGCTTCATTTGTTTAATTTGATCGATGAGCCTACTTAGTTGAACGTTATTGGGCCTGCCTCGTCTAATTGGTCTTTGATAATAAGCTTGTTGATATTCATCAAAGGCTTGAGGATTTTCAATAAGCCATGAATCAACTAGTGCTTCAATATCTTTAACATTACGGATTCCTATTTTATATAAATAATGAAAATACATCACTTTAGTTCTTTTCCCTTTCGAACGCCATTGCTTCATATAGCCGTTTGAATTGGTAAGCACATGAGTTACATGCTTGATTAATTCCTGTCTGTTTCTTATCTTATACATCCCTATCGTTCTACGGACAATAGAAAATAAAATGGAGTGAAAGCCCGTACTTCTGTTGTTACCTAGCCTTTTTTTCTCATACCAGGCCTCTACAGCCTGATCAAAGTCTTTTCGGCAACGAACTAACTGTAACTTTTGCAAATGCTGATAGAAAAAATCTGCATCATACTCGGCTACCACCTCTTCCTGATAATCAACGAATACATAATCAATAAATTTATTTTTTAAATCCTCCTTCCCCAGTAAGCTGCAGACTTGCTCGTAACAACGTTCCACTAGCTCCATAGAATCACTGGCTAACATAGCAATTAAACCTCCTATAATAGTTAAAATATTTCGGCTATATTTTGTGTGATTATAAGAGACACGTCATAAAAACTAAGAATTTGCTACCGCCTCTTACTGATATAAGAAGAGGCGGCAGTAGGACAATCACTGAATCATAAGATACAGTTCTTCCCCCGTCGGCAATAGAAATACAATTCTTCCATTGCGGATTATGACGGTTGGAGCACTCTCCATCATGATTAACCCGTCATTGATAACCATGCGCTTTCCAAACTGGTGCACTGACTCAATTGGAAAGGTACCTTTTGTCATTCCCTCTACTGAAAGAAATGCTCCTGGTCTGTGTTTCTGATAACGAACCTGAAGACCAATTATCGCTTCCAATGCCAAAGCTTGCGTCGTGTGAGCAATTCCCGTTGCCATAGCAACCCTCCTTCTCACCAACAGATTAACGGCCGTTTCATACGCTTATAAGCTTATGAAACTATCTTTACGGTATAAAAAGACAGAGGGTATTCGCAAATATTTCTTACCTATGCTCTAATTTATTGAAAATACCCCTCCTCTCCCCATAATTTTGGATCAACTAATTCAGGATATATCTCAGTAATGAGATCAAAAGGAGAAAAATATAAAGTATCCACCAAAATTTTTAGCTTGTATGTACGTAGAATTTGATAGGCTTGTTCCGTTTTTCCAAAAACCTTCGGAAGTTCAAGGATGCTGGTAATCTTTAAAAGCTCTTCGCACATATAGATAAAACAAATTTTAGCTCGTTCCTCTCCTAATACGCTCTGAAAATAATGCATTGGGAAATGTCTGCGGCTACCATTAAGAACTTCTTGGTACACCCAAAGCACCTTTTCTTTTTCTGATAATTTAGGTAAGTAAGGATAAGCATAGTCGATCATATAGTACACATCTGTCCCTTTCGCTTCGATTGGAGGTTTAATGAATTCAGTAATTAAGTGTAGCTTTAGCTTTTTAATATCTTGTAAAGAAAGCTGAGTTTTAGCTTGCTCAGGTGTCCACTTCATTACTTGCTCAACTGCATACCGAATAATGAGCTGAATTTTTTTCTTTCGAAACTGGATATCTTCAAACTCATAAGGTGAAAAACGTTTTTGTGTTCCAGCTAATATTTTCTTATATTTCGTGATAATTAATGAGGGCATGCCGATACACTCCTTACTTCCAATCGGTTTCCCTAAAATTAGCACGTTAAATTAGGACAAAAATATCAAAATTATCCTATTTTTATCAAATTATTCTATTTTGCTATTTTTCTTATTCCAGCCTGAGATGTTCTTCGAAAAGGGAATTCTCGTTCCTCAAATAGCATATAAATCTTCTTTTTCAGTTCAATAGCTAAATGATAGATTCCCTGAGAATATAATGAGGCTTTCTCACCTTTTTGATGAGTGATGCTAATATCTCCAGCTATTTGATCCAGCCCTGGTTTATTTAAGCGATATAGAATGTCCGCTTCTTCTCTAGCCCCTCGAATAATACTCGCCTTTTTTCTCTTAGCTTCCTCCGTTGTAGCTATTAATAAAGCTCGTTCCCTTTTTGTTTCCGGATCCACTTCGATCCATTGCCCTGCTGTTCTTGCTCCTTTAACGATAATATCCGCCGTGTGTTGCATTCGCATTTGTGTTACATCTACTTGTTGCATAAACAACACCATAGATAACAATAAGCAAAGACAGATAAGAAAAAAGAGCGAGGTAGGTAAAATACTTCCTCGCTCTTCCTCTATGATTCTTCTTAAAGACATACAAGTCATATACATCAGCCTCGATTTCTTCCATTTTCAATCATCATCGAATATGATTCTTCTACAGTATAGGACTTTCCTGATCCTAAAAGCGGAAATGTAATGCTTACTCTTGCCTCTACATGATTTCCTTGTGACCATCCACCCTTGACTATCAATTCAATCTGTTTATGTTCAAAATAAAGAGCCTGTTCTAACTCCTTTTCAGCAAACTTATTCGCCATATAGACGGCTAATCCATAGTTAGGCTGTACACATGCAAATCTTCCTGCCTCATACGATGCAGCTAAAGCCTTCTGTTTTTGATACATAATACTAAATTGATCACACCCATAAATAAATAAAAACCAGAGAAGAGGAAAAACAAAAACATACTCGATAATTTGACTCCCTCGCTGATTTCTTACATATCCAAAGCTTCTATATCTATTCAACATAAGGCTTCACATAATAAACCAAGTATGCTATTAAAAGACTTAACGCATACGGAAGAGCTAAAGCCGATTTTCTTACCTCAGGTAACCAAATCCTACGATGAGCAAACCACATCCCAGCGCTACTCTTCAAATGATAATGAATTAAACCAAGACGTGAAGGAAAAAACAAAAGCATGCAAATACTCACTACTAACGAACAACAAAAAATCCAATAGATAGTGGCTGGAGTTGTATAACTGCCTACCAGCATGAGCAATTTTTGATCACCCATTCCCATTCCCTTTACTAGTACAGGTAACAATGTTAGTAAAAACCCTGTTCCTACTGCTATTACCATTTGCCACACTTCTCCAATCGCTCCTCTTTGTAGACAGGCTATACATAACGTTAGACCGACAAGCCAATTAGGGACCTTCCGGTATCGTACATCGTAATAGGCAGCTATAGCCAACACTGAAATCAGTACAAGACTCATTTGCTTATTTTTTCCTGCAGTTCTTTTAGTTTCTGATCTTCGGCTGTACGTAGCTCAACCAATGTGGGGATTAGAAAAATTAATATTACTGCTACAATAATAACCATCTCTACGATCGTCACAGCATCTTCCTCTTTCCAAAATCGTCTAGCATAATGCGTAATATAATTCATATTTTCCAGCCTCCCTTCTTATAATCTTACTTTCACAAAAGATAGAGACCAGTCGCAAATAAATTTTTACTATTAAAGCTGATTTTTTATCCCAATAAGAGACGGCCCAAGCACTAAAAACATCAGAGGGACCCCCATAAACAATACTACTAGGGGTAACAGCCTTACACTCATTCGATTTACCTCATCTGTCATTTGGTCTTCCTCCTTTCGTAATTGCTCCTCAATATGCATTCGCATTAAATGAGAAATATTAGTTCCTTTAGTCAATGCCTCTTGTATATCAGTTACAATTGATAAAAAAGAGGCCAGCTCCCAACACAGAGCCAGCTCCTCTAAAGCTTTTCGCCAATTACCATACCTCTTTTGCTCTACTTCTAAACGAGCTATTTCTTGTCCAAGTCGTTTAGGATATCTACTTGCAGCCCTACTCATTGCCAAATGAACGGGCATACCCGCTTCCACAAGTGCCAATACAATGCTAAAAAAAATAGGGATTTGCACCTCTATCTCCCTTTGAGCACGTTTGTCATACCAATCGATAATAAGGTTAGGAGAAAAATACAACAGAAGGGAGAGAATTAGTCCGATTTTATGAAAAATGTCTATCTCTCCATCTCGCAGGTACTGGTAGCCTAGAAGAATCACTGCACACCCTAAAAATAATGCGCCTAGGGCTTTTAAAATGAACCATTCCTCTACTTTTGTTTTCCAACGCAAACGCTGAAGCTGTTTTTTTACGCGAAACAAATCAAATCCTAATCTTCTGGCCAAAGCATCTAAGCGTTTAGGCGCTGTCATCCACAATATGATACGGTGGCCTCTTGAATACAGCCTTGTCTCTCGCTTTTCTTCTTGTTCTTCTGAAAAAAATCTTGTAAATAAGCTTAGTTTCTCTCCTTTATGAACTACATGAAAAAAAGGAAAGACTACCATCATTATCAAAATTCCAATGCATACACTTGCTAAAAGAGCCATTCCCTTACCTCCCTATCCATCATGTCTTCCTACTGACAGGGCTAAATAACGAATAATCTCTCCCCCAGCTATAATTAATAAAAAGCTCCCTAGCATGGCATAACGACCACTCAAGCTCTCCGTTAATGGAGCAAAATGATTAGGATTGTTCACATATAAAATACCTACAAAAAAGAAAGGCATCGCACTGAGTAAATTAACCTGCGATAAAATGTGGGACAAAGCGGATACCTGTCTTCTTCTTACTTGCTTCCTACGAATCAAAGAAGAAACAGCAATATCTAACGTTTGAGCCATATCACCGCCTAATTCCCGCTGAACCTGTATAATTGTCGCTAGATATTGAATATCTGGTGATCCGGTTTTTACATACAACCATTTCATTGCATCCTCTAATAACAGTTGTCCACGCAATTTTTCAACAACCGTTCCATACTCCTCTGTAATACTTTTATCAATAAATTTACTAGTAGCCACTTGTTCAAAAGCATGAATATAAGAGGGATTCGCACGAATAGAGCTTGAAATAATCCGTAGTGCCTTCTGATTCTCCTCTTCAAAGCGCTCCCTTTTCTTATTTCGCCAAGCTGCCAGCCAACGATGAACAACTAAAATTCCAATAAACCAAAAGGGTAAAGCAAGCCACCAAGAATCTAAAACATATAGAGTGAGAGCATAAAAAAATAAGCCCGTAACAAAACAGAAGAATATATATCTTTTAATTCCGATATCTAAACGTGCCTGCTTGAGCTTATCCTCCATTCGCATGTTCCAGCTTTTCCGATTCCGATGCATTTCTGAGATTATCATATGCGTGGAGCTATTTTCGGCTTTTAGATTCAAAAAATCAGCGGGTATCAAAATGCTCAGGATAAGTCCACCCGAAAGTACAGCCACACAACGGGCGGTCCACTCAACTAACATTAGCTCACCCTCCCTTGTTACAGCTTAATCGGCTCCCTAAAAAACATCTCGTCTATTTCCTCTTCACTTATTCCTTTTGCTTTCCAGCACTTTATCAGGCCCTCTGGTCTATATCCCGTCCACCTATATTGACCAACAACCTTGCCTTTTTTTACACCTAGTGGTTCATAGATGTAAATATCTTGAAGATATACTCGATTCGGTATCACCTGCTTAACGGACAGCATTCTTCTAATTTTGTCCTCATCTGACTCGCCAGTGCCTATCACCTCTGTAATGGAGACAACCTTCCGGCTACCATCCTCTTCAAAACGTTTAACCTGCACAATTAAATTAAGAGCTGAACCAATCATCAGATTTCTCTCTAAGGAACTGTAGGATTCTTCTGCCTTTCCAAACAAAATTGGCAAAGTGGAGTCAACCAAAGCACGTGGAGAATTGGCATGGGCGGTGCTCCAGCTACCTGGATGGTCTGTATTCATAGCCCAAATAATGTCGACAATCTCTCCTCCACGAGTCTCTCCTACAATGATGACATCTGGGCGCTTCCGCAGAGAAAGCCTGACGCAATCACGTATGGAAAATCCACCTCTCCCCTCATGATTAGCTGGCTTCGTTAAGAATCTACGAACAAACGGATGCTGTAGCTTTAATTCCAAGACATCTTCAATCGTAATAACACTAATCTGTGGAGAGATAAATTGAGAGATAAGATTTAATAGGTGGGTTTTCCCTGAACCTGTACCTCCACTCACAATTCCAGAGGCTCTCGCTATCCCCACGGCATACTTCAAAAATGACAACATCGGTTTACAGATGGAACCATACCGCAAGTAATCCGTTTGAGATAGAAGGTCACGATGCTTCCGAATTGTGAGCATATGCCCATCTGGTGAAATAGATCGATGCGTAGCGGTAACCCTTGATCCATCGGGAAGTTGAGTATGCAAATCAGCTTTGGATTCGTTAAACTCTCGTCCCATAGTTGCTGCAATCTGCTCTATCAAACGCAACAACTGCTCCTCATCAAAGAAATACTTCTCAGTCAGACGTTCCAGCCTGCCGGTACTTTTTCGTTCCACTACTACATCACTAAATTTTTGTACAATGATTTCTGTAATATCTTGGTCTTCGAGCAATTCATCCAGATGCCCCCAGCCAATTAATTCGTGTAAAATTCGATGTACCTCAAGTTCCAATTGATGGGTTGGCAGCGGGGCTTGCCGTTCTACCAATCGTCGCAATTCCTCCTTTACTTCCTCTATCAAGGCAGGTGAGCTTTTTTCTTCCCATAATCGTTTTCCAAAGGCTTCAACAATTTTTCCCTTTACATGTGCCTCCTCTTCCTGAGATAAAAACCATTCCCTTTCTACATACTTACTGGTACTCTCCTGAACAACATGACCTACTTTCCTGCGGAGGTTTGAAAAATCATGAGCCTGTCTCTTTATTTCAGATATATCTAGCCGCTTCTGTCTTTCTGTTCCCAATAGCTTTTGGCGTGAAAAACTCATCGTATCAAGCCTCCTTTACTAAACCATTTAAAAAAGCTTGCCTTCTTCGTTTTATTTGTAGAATCACCATAGATTTGTCCTTCTTTTTCGGTATGAGGAATGAGTACCTGCCCCAATTTTTCGATAGCCAGCTTAGCTTGGGACCTAGATGTGGTGAGCATAAGTGGGACTCCTGTATTAATTGATCTTTTCACTTCGTCATCATCAGGAATTGTTAGTAACATCTGACTGGGGTGTAGCTGGAAGTATGCTTTCATCTCTTCTAAAGTAAACATCTCTCGCTTTTGCAGCCGATTCATACAGATTTGAATTTTTTGTTCGGGATACTCAGCTTCACGCAGCAGCTTTAAGACTCTGTGAATATTTTCAATTGCATCTACCGCAGGACTCCCTACCATTACCACTCGCTCAGCGAAAAATAATGCCTGAATGGTTGCATCCGTAGTATCTGGCGCCGTATCAATTAAAACAACATTGTATACACTTCGTTTAATGGTTTCGAGAATGATGTATAAATGGTAATCCTTAATTTGAAAGCTTTGTCGTATGTCTCTTGGGGCAGTAAGAACATGTAGCCCTGATTCAGGATGTATCGCAATGTAACGCTCAATCTCTTCTGGATAAAGAGCCATCGAAGCTGCATACTCCTGCCATTCCTCATGATTAATAAAATCAGGATCTCGTCCGTCTCTTTGAACTATCTGAATTAATCTGTCTTGTATTTCTTGAACCCATGTGAACAGATTCGGAGTACGCGGCAAATTTAATGACGTAGCAAACGTACCCAAATCTAAATTAAAATCAATGGCAAGCACTCTATTCTTTTCACCTTCTAAGGGGTGACGCGAGTAATAGATTGCTAATTCCCGCGATATAAATGTTTTACCTACTCCTCCTTTTGGTCCATATACAGTAATCAAATGCTGGCGATGTCCTACAGACTGACCGTCACTCGATAGATTGCGAGATGATATTACAGGAGTTTGCTCAAATTGGCGGTTGAGAGTATCCAACGATTGTAGAGTCCCAGAGGGTAATATTCCTTGAGTGGTATCTTGCTTTACAACCATTTCAATCATTGAGGGGGAAATTGGTTTTTGTAATACAAACACACCGAGATTCCTTATCAAGGCTTCCCACTGCGTCGTTTGTAAATCGCAAGCAGCTATACAAGTAATGGTTGGAAAGTAAAAGCGAATTTGATGACATAACAGACTTAAATCTGTTTCATGAAAAAAACCAACCAGAACTATATCTGGTTGCACTGCTTGTAAGGTATGGAAAATCTCTTTATAGTCACTTACCACTCCGCATACCCTCACATACTGACTCTCTTTTAGTTGTTCTACGAAATCACTTGTGCATTTCTCATCCTCATCGACAAGCAACAATCTCTTAGGCCAATCCTGCATTCTAGCTTCCTCCTTCTCCTTCCGTATCTGTCCAGCTTTTATTACTTTTCATCAATGCTTTAGCAAAATGAGTGTCTCCAATGCCTGATTTTAAGTCTTTGCCATAACCTGCTTTTCCTAGATGCAGCTTGCCATAGTGGAGGGCATGGGTGAGTAGCCTCCCTTCATGAAGCGTTACGGAAATCGTCACTGCTTTTAGAATGGCACCCTCCCCGTCTAAACCACGCTGTACCCCGACTACCGGCATTGCCTTCAACAAAAGTCCAGTATGTGCCCCCTCCTCATCTTTAAAAGAAGCATATATATGAACACGCTCTCTCTCCTGTAGCTGTGCTGATACTCCACTGATGTTATCAACTGGTATTGTCATCGCCGTGTGATTGGGATTGTTCTCTTGTAGCTGACTTTCTTCCGTGCTTGTTGGAATATCACCCTTTAGTAACGGGCCCCCCGCCTTTACGTGTCGGATCACTGGTATTCCAATTAAATGGCTGACCTCTTCCCAAGGAATAAAACCGGGTACCTCAACCGAGCTACTAAAAAAGCGATTCCCCATTTCTAATACTCCCTTTTCAACATGATCAAGGGACAGAGGGGTCCCTATTTCTAGTTCGCTCTGCTCCTTTACCTTGATGTAATAAAACAGCTCAGGCCGTACTGCCTGATAGCTTAGAAAAGCACATGCAATGGCCAACAGCGTGATAACTAGCAGACGAATATAGCTAAACCGATAGACTCTCATTGAATCCCCTCCCCCTTTTTCCATATCTATCCGGTAAAAGAAGTGTACTAACGCTTTGTGGGACAAAAAAAGCCATGAAGAAATCCCCATGGTGTTAAAACATTCTTTCATTCCTACCTTTTCCATGTTTAACATAGGAAGTTCATATGGTTTTTTTCTAAAGAAATATAGAGTACTTAAAGGAGCATCTACAATAAATCTTTGATGATTTAACCATTTTTTTAGCCAGATGTTTAATAAAATTATATTTTTTTCCAAATTGACACAAAAAGTTCACTTACACTAACTTGAAATATTTGTTAAATAATTATATTCTAATTAAAGTTTGTTTCATAATATTTCCAAAGGAGTGTTTTTCTATGAAACAATTATTTCTTCTCTTATTGTTGCTGTCATGTTAACCAGTGGTGTTACAGGAGCCTTTGCATCACCTAATCAAGTTATAGAGGCTAAACAGGTAATAGTAACTGAAGATTTCGAAACGATTACATTTGAAAAAGATAAGGTAGTAACAACCATTACGTTTAATAAGCAAACTCAGACATATACTATTAATGTCGTGGATAAAGAAACCGAAGAGGTACTTCTTGATTTAAAAGATAGCTCTGCTGATGAGGTAATGTCCCAATTACAAAAAGGGAGTACTGGACGACAAAAAAGAGCGGTCTTTCTAATTCCATTAGCTTAGGGCGCTGCTGAAATCGCTGCATACGTAGCTGGTGGTGTTGCTGCTGTTACAGCTGGCCTTTATGTAGGGGAAGAGTTAGATAAACAAAGGAAAAAAGATAGGGATTTTTATTTAAGTACAAAGCAAGAAATCGAAGATGCTGCCGATGACATCCCGAAAAAATTAAAAAAGAAAGATGATGATTACTCCGTAGATGTAGATAAATTTACTGAGAAAGTAAGGGGAGAAAAAAGTCTTACTTATAAAGATCCTGGATGGACAATTCAAAAAACTAAAGGAACTGGAGGCAATAAAGTAGGACATAAAGGAGATGTATGGAAATTGAGAAATATTCAAAGGTAAGAAAATTGCTTCTTTGACGAAAGAGGGGAAAATTGTTGGACAGTAAGAGTTTTGTAACGTTCCAAGACTACATTTCACATTATGCCATCGACATGGATTATCTAAAAAAGGGTTGTGAACGACCTGATGATTGGGATAAAAATGTTCTATTTGTTGATAAGTGGGATAAATTTGATATTCAATATACGAATAAAATGTATAGAATCAACCGATTTCCTACATTAATTCAAAATTGGGATAAATATAATCAAGCAGAGATTTTTTATGATACAGATAAGGAGATCAAGGAGCAACAGAGCTATTTAGAGCTTGAACGCAAATTTCTAAACGTTTTTAGAAATTTATGGACTTGCTCTCGCACTTTCGTGGAAAGTAGCATTTCATATAAAGATATATTTCCCGAAGATATTGATCAAAACAAACTGAAAGAACTCCAAGAGAAGCTATTTAAATCAATCATTGAAGTATCTGAATTGGAAGATCTTGAATTCCTCCTCAAATTAAACCTTCGTGATTATATTTCAACTTGCCTTTACTTTGTAGATTTGAATCTCATTATATGGCCTGGTGACTTTGCTTGCCCTACCTATTTGACAGACCAATCTAACAGGGAATTTCTAGAAAAAATTTGTAATGTTGAAGGGGTTTATCTCTGCCCTTTGGACTCATAAAACCCATAAAGAAGCACCTCCTTCGAATCTTATTCAAAAATATGATTCAGGAGGTGCTTTTTCCTGGTCTCAAAATTACTGAGTCACTTCAGTTATTTATGAAACTCAACTGCCTATTTTACGAGCAATAGAAAAACATTGGGGATTTATAGCAGATTAATTCCTGTTATTAATGTTGCAGACCAATAGTATGGTTTATCAAAAGGAGGTAATAGAAGCGAGTTATAACAATTTACCTTTATACGTTTCCTACATGGCTCAAATGCTGCGAATCTCTGGCTTACATAAATATCAAGGAGGTTCGCTCCGAAACTAGTAAAGGTTTATTCAATGATTACTCTACATTTGAAATGTCTTGCTGTTCATTCGAGGTTCGCAATTAATGCTTTATAAGACCTTACCATATGCTGGTTTTTTCTGATACTATTGCTCCTTTCCGTAGGAGCGAGATTTCTTCACAAATAAGCCTTCCTTTAAAACTAAGGAAAGGCTCATTTGTTTGACATTGATGAGGCTTGCTTGTTTGAATTATCATTTCCAATACTGATATAGAATTTGCATGAATGAAAAAAGGGCTAAAAAATACTCGGGAGGTTTTACTATGAATGAAGTAACAAAAGATCAAATCAGAGAATCGGTTCGAGATAATTATAAAAAGGTAGCACTTAGTGCAACTGATAATTCAAGTTGCTGGGCACCTGGTAAAAATGTCGATGATTATATTGCATCAGCAGTTATTAAAGCCATTAAATCATAAGACAATGAGAAATAATAAGGTAAAATTACGATGTGTGCATTAAGATGAACTTAAATACTGTGACACAAATGTGGTTACCATTAAACAATGTGGTAACCACATTTCAGCGTGTAAACAAAGTTCCGAAAGGTATGAAGGTCTGCAAGCCGCAGAATGAAAGACAAGAAGGATTATTGTACGAGTTGTGCTAGTAAATTTGTAACGACTCGTAGCATAAATTTTTATAGCATTATCTCATTATGGGGAAACCCGCGTAGGGTTCTTGCTCTAGTTACTTTGCTCCTTTATCTATGAAGTAACCCTAAAGCGACTATACGTAAATACTTTGACTAAAACAAAGATGAAAGTAGTCGGGCTAAGGCTTCTCTTACCTTTTGGAGCCATGGTCGATTTTTAATTTCCGACAGAATAATCTCCTCACTATCACTTTTATCACGATAAAAATCTTGAACCAGGCGGTCAACCACCTTTTCATCAAAAAAAACAGCATTTATTTCGAATTGGTCGTAAAAGCTGCGCATATCCATATTTGCTGTGCCAGAGCACGCCAAGTCATCAGTAATCATTACTTTGGCATGGATAAATCCTTTCTTATAGCAATGAAACCGAACCCCTGCCTCCATCAATTCGTAGGCATAGGACAAAGTAGCGCAGTAAACAAGATTACTCTCAGGCATGGTCGGTATAATGACCTGAACGTCAACTCCTCTGCTAACTGCTGTTTTTAAAGCCAATAAGATACCGGGATCAGGAATAAAGTAAGGGGATTCAATATAAATCCGCTTTTTCGCCGAATTGATTAAGAAAAAAATAAGTTGAAGGATTGTTTCGTCCGGACTGCTCTTTACAATTTGTAAGAGTTCCCTCCCTTCACTTTCCTGTAAGGGAAAATAAACGGAGTCAGTTAATAGTTGTCCTTTGACAAAATACCAATCAGTCAAAAAGGTATATTGAATCCACAATACCGCATCGCCTTTTAAACAGAAATGCGTATCCCGCCAGTAGCCGATTTTTGGTTTCTTCCCTACGTATTCATCTCCAATATTTAAGCCGCCAAAATACCCAATTTTACCGTCTACCACCAATATTTTACGGTGATTCCGGTAATTGACCCGTTTACCGATGAAAGCGGATAAAATTGGGGAAAAACATCCAATCTCAACACCCGCTTCCTGTAATTGTTTTAAATAAGTCTTTCCTAACCGACGGCTGCCGACCCTGTCATATAAAAATCGTACTTTTACTCTTTCCTGTGCTTTCCGAATCAACAGTTGCTGGAATTTAGTTCCCAGTTGGTCATCGCGAATAATGTAAAATTGAATATGAATATGGTGCTTGGCTCTAGCAATCGATTCTAACATCGCTTCAAAGGCTTGTTCACCTTCGCTATAAACAATCGTTTCATTACCAACGTTAATGGGAAGGGACACAATCTTTTTGAGCGTTGCATGCAATGTGTCATTCTGTAGAAGGGTTTGGTCAAGCAGTTCTTCCGACATTGGCCGATTGCACCGATCTATCAGTTTTTCCTTTATTCTAGCCAACTTCGTCTTTTCTTTTGGGTGTGCGTGAAGGATACATGAATATTCTTTCCCGATAAAATAATATTGCAGGTAACCGATAAACGGAAAAATGAACGAAATGATAATCCAAGTAACTGCTTTTTGGGGACTGCGATATTCCCTAAATAAAATGATTCCAATTTGAATGAGAAACAGTAAGAGGGCAAAGATGATCCATAGCAATGAATTCGTTTCACCTCCTTTTTATGGTGTTCCTATTTTAATAAATTCATAGAAACAATTGAGAAAAAGGCTGTTCAAGAGGTTTAGGAGAAATAACAGCCATGTTCATAGAAAATATGGCTGTGACTCAGTATCTACAATTATTATTGCGGCTCCTCGCTTTCCAATTCTTGCTCCAGACTATCAACTTGTAAACGACTTCTTTAATTTATGGCGCTTCATTCGTAAAAAAATTTCCCTGAGATGTATCGTTCATGGGTATCACCCCTTAATCAAAAGAAGGGTTGGGGAAAAGATTATCATTTTGTGTATAGTTTAGGAGCAGCTGTAAAAAAGATTTCGTTATAAAGAAATAGCTTTTGAAACTTTTTGAGTACTGTACATTCATATCTTTGATTGTTGAATAACTGAAGATAATCATCCTCATTTCGGATAAACTCACCGTCATCATATCGGGTCATAAACCAGTTATTAAATTTCTTCTTGCGGGATAAATAGGGCTCAATGATGATAATTTTTCCATCAGGCTTCAAAACTCTGTGAAATTCGGACAAATACTCTGAGATTTGCTCATTTGAAATATGGTGCAGAACCGCAACAATTAATAATAAATCAACAGTCTGATTGTCCATTGGTATTCGTTTACCGTCAAAGACCGTAAAGGTATGATTCGGATATAAGCGTTTAGCAAATTGAACTCTGTTCACATCAGGATCGATACCATAATAATGTTCGGTGCCAAACATACAACAGTTCGCCCCTGTTCCACAACCAAAATCTAATACGATTTTATTTTCTACTGTGAATTGACTTTTAATATGATCGTGGATATATGTTTTAGTGAACCATCGCGGACGGATGATTCGGTGATATAAACCCGGAGACAAATACATGATCTTGGACTCACCTACCATTCAGCATTATGAACATAATTATTTCTCATTAATCCAAAAAAAATACAAGGAATAATTGTGGCTCTTAAAGGTGGCGCAGGGATGGCTTGGAAAAAATTGAAGTATGAAAGTGTATTACAAGCGTTATCACCAGAAGAAATAGAAGAATACAATTAACGAGCAAAATTGAAGAAAGTGAGGAAGTCGAATGAGCTATATTGAAAAATATGAGGACATGATAGAATACTTGCAGGTTGAAAATCGTTGGACTGCCTGAGGGGAGAATATAAGATTTTTCTAGAAATTTTGAGTGATTTACGTGATGAAAATGATGAAAAGTCAATGATGGAATTTGTTGATTTGATAGTTTGACGAACGAGACTTTATGTAACGGATCTTTTAGAAAAGGGCAGCAAATCAAGAAGTAAGGTGGTATATATGGAATTAAAAAAATTTATGGAAGAGAATTATAACAATTTAAAGTTAATGCCTGATTTTTATCATCTTTGGGGACTAGGAATCCATGTTGAATTAGGCGATCATATATATCAATTTGATGAAAATGGTCAACTTAATATGGATATGTTTTATAGGGTGTATGAGCAAGTTTCTGAAATTACTTCCTTATTATTTCAACAAAAGGATGATGTCATTGTTGTTGTGAACTCATATCCGAATAAAACAAAAAAAACAGTATATCCGAACTTTTTTAAACGTTATGTAAAAAATCAAAAGCTAAAATATTCATTACGTCTTCATGAATGTTATTGGCAGGTTGATGGAGATAATGAGTTTGTGCAGCAGATGGAATTGTTCTGTAAAGTATCTGACTTAAAATTAGAGTGGTTATTAAAAACATTGATTCATAAAGATTTTTATGAATTACAGCCTCGTTTAAGAAAAAAAGGTAGTTTTTATGCGCCTGATGTATTCTTAGTAAACATTAATACAAATTGTATTTTCCATCTTTATGACGATAGAGGTTGCGAAATCATGAATACAAATAGGGCATTTCATCAAGAACTAATGAATTACTTCAAAGAATGGGAAACCCAATCGAAGTCTTAATTTTTCAATTAACGGGCGGTTTTTCTATGCAATCAACTATGCTATCCTACCTGTTGCAGCAATTTCTCTAGGTAATGGAGGCGCGGTGTATGCACAAAAAAGCCACAGGAGCAAATCCCATGGCTTTCGAGAACAAGCTTACACATTTCGTTCATAAATCAAACGTAAGCCCTTCAACGTCAAATGCTGATCGACCACATCAATACAATCGGTCTCTTTCGAAATGAGCGGGGCAAGTCCGCCTGTTGCAACCACCGTTGGCTTGCTGTTGCACTCCTGCTTCATTCTGCTCACAATACCCTCAACTTGACCAATAAAACCATAAAAAATACCGGACTGCATGGAAGCAATGGTATTTCTGCCAATCACAGTCGCAGGCTGGGCAATCTCAATACGCGGCAGCTTTGCGGCACGGGTAAAGAGCGCCTCAGTCGAAATCCCGATACCCGGCGCAATTGCTCCCCCCAAGTATTGATTCTTTCCATCTACATAGCAAAAGGTCGTAGCCGTACCGAAATCAACAATTAATAAAGGAGCTCCATATTCATGAATCGCTGCAACCGCGTTGACAATTCGATCTGCTCCCACCTCTCTTGGATATTCTGCTTTTATATTTAGCCCAGTTTTGATGCCTGGCCCAATCAATAGCGGCTTCTTGGAAAAATATTTTTCACACATACTCTCTACCGCTTTATTTAAAGGCGGGACGACCGAAGAAATAATAATTCCCGTTACAGCTTCGAGCGTAAGCTTTGCGTTTTGAAATAAATTGAGCACGAGCATGCCAAACTCGTCCTCGGTCTTATTGCGGTCACTTGCAATACGCCAATGGTACACTAATCTATCGCCCTGATACATCCCGAGCACAATATTGGTATTGCCTATATCCATTACGAGTAGCATGGGTAGTTCCTCTTTTCTCTATCTTGTCGCCTAACACTGACTATCTTTTCCGTTGATTTAAATCTAAGCTGATATCCAAGGCAGCAACGGAATGCGTGAGTCCACCCACTGAAATCACATCTACACCAGTCTCAGCAATACCTCTTACCGTCTCCAACGTAACTCCACCAGATGCTTCAATGATTGCCTTTCCAGAAATGATTTGGACCGCTTCTCTCATCATATCGCAGGACATATTATCCAGCATGATAATATCTGCTCCTGCTTCCAATGCTTCATGTACCTGCATGAGTGATTCAGCTTCTACTTCTATTTTCATGGTGTGGGGAATGGCTTCACGCGCTTTCCTCACTGCTTCCTTTATGCCACCTGCGCCTTTACTATGATTGTCTTTGATCATCACTGCATCGTAAAGAGCAAACCGGTGGTTATGTCCGCCACCTACACGCACCGCGTATTTTTCTAATAATCGCAAACCCGGAGTTGTTTTACGTGTATCTACTATCCTCGCCTGTGTATGTGAAATCTCCTTCACAAATAATTGGGTACATGTCGCAATCCCTGAGAGACGCTGCAATAAATTAAGGGCTAAGCGCTCACCGGTTAAAATAGCCTGTACCGACCCGGTAACTTCAGCTATTACGTCCCCTTTTTGCACCTGACTGCCTTCTGTTACGAAACGTTGAAAGCTAAGCTCATGATCCACGGTATGAAAGACCTGCTCAGCAATATCTAAGCCCGCGATCAGACCTGGTTTTTTCGCATACAAGATTCCCGTACCTTTTTCATCTGCTGGAATCGTGGTCATGGTTGTGATATCCCCATGACCAACATCTTCGAATAGCCATTCCTCTATTTTTCGTTGTAATTCGCGTTTATTCCATAGCATAACGGATTTCACTCTCCTCTTGTAGCCCTGAATGGATACCTTGCGTAATATGCTTGAGCCATCTCTTTTCATTTTGCTCAGGATAATCAACACGATAATGGCCACCGCGGCTTTCTGTTCGAGCTAAGGCCACTCTAGTAGTAAGGATGGCTGTTGTCAGCAGATTTTTCAGTTCCAAGGCCTCACGTTTGACAGTATGAGTCGATAGGATTGTTTGCATGCTCTCAAGTTCCTGCAACGCTGCTCGCAGACCCTGCTCCTCACGCTTTACCCCTACTTTACGCAGCATAATCTTTTGTAGCTGTAGGCGCATTTTTTTCCAACTGCCTACTTTGCCAGTAGTGCGTAGAGATGATTCACTAAGCGAAATGGCTGACATCACAGGCGGTAGCGTTTGTAAACGTTCTACGATGCGATGCCCAAACACAATTGCTTCGGATAATGAATTACTAGCTAGGCGGTTAGCACCATGTACTCCCGTGCAAGAGACTTCTCCACATGCAAATAATCTCGGTACATTCGTTTCACCGTATAAATCAGTCTTTACGCCGCCCATCATATAATGGCAAGCAGGTGCTACCGGTATCCAATCAGCTACCATATCCAGCCCATAGCTCAGACAGAAATCATAGATTGTCGGAAAGCGATGTTTAATCAGCTCTTCAGACTCATGTGTAATATCAAGATACACAAAGGTAGATTTCGTTGTTTCCATTTCTGATACAATAGCTCGTGCCACAATGTCTCTCGGGGCTAATTCCTGCTGGGGATGATACTTGTGCATAAAGCGCTCACCCAGCACATTGCGCAAATAAGCCCCTTCTCCGCGAACAGCCTCGGAAATTAAAAAACGCGGGGCATCTGGATAGCACAGAGCCGTAGGATGAAATTGAATGAATTCCATATCTTTTACCTCTGCACCAGCCCGATAAGCCATCGCTATGCCGTCTGCTGTCGCAATGTCAGGATTGGTGGTGTAGCGATATAGCTGACCAGCACCGCCTGTTGCCAGAATAGTAGCGTGCGATCGTATGGCAAACAGCTCTCCGCATGGTTTAAGAGCTAGCACTCCCACACATTCTCCTTGATGCGTAAGAATGTCGATAGCGAAATGCTCCTCTAGTAAGGTAATGTTCGTTGTTTCTGCCACCTTTTTCGCTAAAGCTCGAACGATCTCGGCACCAGTAGCATCTCCTTGTGCATGCAGAATACGCCGCTGGCTGTGCGCGCCTTCCCGTGTTAATTCATATTCACCATTGCTATCTTTATCAAATTGAGTCCCGTAGGTTATTAGCTCCTGTAATCGCTTGGGCCCTTCATGCACCAATACATCTACTGCTTCATAGGTACAAATTCCGGCGCCTGCCAGCATGGTATCTTGACGATGTAATGCGGGAGAATCATTTTGGGCGGTAACCGCTGCAATGCCCCCTTGAGCCCAGCGAGTATTGCTATCCTGCAAACCCTTTTTACTGATTAGTACTACCTTTGCTTTTTTGCTTGCTTCTAACGCTGTATACAAGCCTGCAATTCCACAACCAACTACAATCACATCGGTATACATGTTTGGTAAATGATCAGTCTGGTAGTTCAGTACATGTCTCGGGAACATCACACATCACCATCTCCTGTGATTCTCTACTTTTTTCCTCATCATTATAGCAAATGCCTCTTATGAGCAGAAGCCGATAATCACTGGAGAAAAATCTTTAAGCTTATACAGGTGAGAGCATACGTAAAAGCGGCAAAAGCCCAAAGGCTCCTGCCGCTTCTTTGTCCAATCTATTTACTTTTCAACACCAAAACTCATCATCAGCTTTACTTACAAGGGGGGCACTTCATTACAGTTTATACCAGTACCATCTTTACAATAAGAATGTTATTTTTTTAATTCTAGTGCTTCATTTGTAAGCTCAAGCTTGCCATTTTTCAATGTCCATGTTGTTTTTGCTACACCTAAATGGTCAGCATGGTATGCTCCGGAGATATTTTGTACAGCTTGAAGCTCTAGTACACCATTTTTGTCCACATCAACCGGGGTCAACACAGACAGCCCATCAGCCCAACCTGTTGTCTCCTGCAAAAGTTTTCCGTTATTATCATAAACTTTAGTTTCTACATACTCTTTTTTGTTCTTACTTACATCAATGGTTTCCTTTTTACCAGTAGCTTTGCTAGAAACCTCTACTTTAAAGCCATCTTTAAATACGACATCATATTCTACACCTTTATTTAATAGCTCCTGATCAGCTAATGGAACAATTTTGTTATCAGAGAAAGTCAACACGCTAAAGGTAGATAGGCCACCGCTGCCACCTGTTGGGGCACTTACAAGGATATCCTTCTGTTTATCGGATTTAAATGCGCCAATATATAACGTAGCTTCATCAAAGCCAGCGTTTTCTTTTCCTACTGTACCCATAGTGAGTTTTTTGGTTTTACCATCTTTTACAGCCACTGTTAGCTCGGTAGCAAAGAGGTCCTTTTCTCCTTCTTCCTTATGACCGATCAAAATCACTTCGTCACGCACGCCGTCACCATTTACATCAGCGTATTTAGAATCAATGACATAGTTATTTTCTTTTGTAGAAAGAGCTGCTTCTGTAAATTTGTCGCCTGGTGCATAGTTAGGAGCAATGGAGAAATTATCATGGTCAAATGCTGTTACTTCTGTTTTTTCCAGCTTCAATTGGCCGTTATCAATTTTCCATGTGCTTGTTGCAATAGCGATGCTGTCAGCGTGGTAGCTGCCCCAAATGTGCTGTGTTCCAACCAATGCAAGTCCACCGTCTGCTTGTTCCACTACTTCTAAGGAGCCAAATCCGTCTTGAGCGCCCTTAACTGCTTTCAATAGCTTTCCTTTAGCATCATAAATTCCGTTTTTGATATAAGTATCTTTATTTTCACTGATATCTACTGTTGTTTTTTCTTTTGTAGCTTTATTTGTAATTTCCGCTTTGAAGCCTTCTGTGAACTGAATGTCGAAGTCAACGCCTGCGTTCAGCTTCTCTTGGTCAACCATTGCTGCACCTTTTCCATCTTTAAAGGATACCAAGCTATATGTAGAAGTTCCGCCGCTTCCGCCATCTCCCATTTCTACTAATACGTCCTGCGCACCATCCTTATTAAAATCGCCCACTGTTAGCTTTGGCTCATAACCGCTATTTTGTTTTCCAACTGGTGCCTGTGTGAATTTCATTGTTTTTCCATCTTGCATAACAACCATGATATTGCTTACGAAAATATCATCTTTCTTTTCTTTTGTACCGATCAAGGTTACTCCGTCCGCTACACCATCACCAGTAAGATCAGCTTGTGTGTAATCAAGCACATAGGTGTTTGGCTTTACTTGCAAATCCTTCAGTGAGAAAGGCGCTCCTGCTTCAAAGGCTTGCAGTGCTTTTTGGGTATCCAATGCAAACACTGGTACATTAGCTACTGCTCCCACTCCTGCAAATACTCCACCGCAAAGCGCTACGCTTGTTACTACTTTTACTAATGTTTTCATATATCATTACCTCCATCAATTAAGTGAATAAATGTGATTTCATTTGTTTTTTGAGCTGTTGTCTTCTTGTTGTTTTAATCATACACCCCAAAAAATGCTAAGTAGTTACAAAAGGTTTACATTTTATTTTCCTCAAATAGAACAGGTATTTTTTATTGGGACGTGCCTTTGTTACTTCCGTTACATATCGAGCCATTGGCGTTTCTTTGTAATATAAACTCATGAATGGGCTTCTGAATCTCTTCTTTAGGCAAATAACAAAATAAAAAAGCACCTTACCGGGTGCTTTTTATCTCATATCTTTTACATAGCTATATGTTCATTACAATCTTTGCAGGTTCCATATACTTCGAACTTATGGCCTGTTACGACAAATTCCTCGGAAATCTCAGGAATTACGGTCATCGGACAGTTCGGCAATGATTTTGTCTTACCGCATACTGTACAAATGACATGATGGTGATGTCCATGTGTAGAGCATGAGAGCCTGAACTTTCCTTCGCCATCTAGCTCGGTCTCTTCTAAAATGCCCAATTTAACGAAGGTAGAAATATTCCGGTATACCGTATCAAAGCTCAAGCTTGGATAATTATCCTTCATCCGCCCCATGATATCTCGTGCGGACAAATATCGCTTTTCCTCAGCACAAATACGCAGCATCTCTTCACGCTTACCTGTGTATTTATATCCTTTATCTTTTAACAACTGGAGCGCTTGTTCCAAATTCAACTGCAATCTCCTCCTTTACTTCAACGTAAGATTGCTCGTAAACGTTTGAAGCCCAACACAATCATTAAAATAAAGACAGCTACTAATACAATCGTACCGCCAGAAGCCCAATCAAGCATGTAAGCAAAGTATAAGCCTGTTAACACAGAGATTTCAGCAAACAAAATCGAGTAGAAAATAGCTTGTCGAAAGCTCTTAGCAATTTGCAAGCTGGCCGCTACTGGAATAGTAATCAACGCAGAGATCAATAGTACACCGACAATTCGCATGGATGCGGCAATTGTTAGAGCTACTAGCACCATGAACCATAAATTAATACTGCGTCTAGCCACACCTGATACCCGTGCGAATTCTTCATCAAACGACACAGCAAATAATTCTTTGTATAACAGGATAACTGTTCCTAGCACTACAACAGCTACCCCAATTAAGGCGAATAAATCCTCAACAGTTACTGTTACAATCTTCCCAAACAAGTATGAGTATAAATCCTGGTTAAACCCGTCAGCAATACTCACCAAAACTGTAAATAAGCCTAGGCCTGTAGATAAAATGATCGGTATCGCCAAATCCTGATACGCACGATATACCTTACGCAATCGCTCGATAAACAGTGACCCAATCACAGAAAATAGCATCCCAAAAAATAAAGGATTCACTACGCTAAAGAAAGCTACCTTTTTCGATAAAAGCATTCCTGCTGCTACTCCCGAAAGCGTCACATGGGAAAGTCCATCCGCCATCATAGATAAACGGCGAACAATTAAAAATGTCCCCAGGATCGGGCAAACCAATCCGATCAGCAGTCCTGAAAACAAGGTATATCGTAAAAACTCATAATTCCACCAATCGGCTAGCATTCTTTCTGTCCTTCCTTCTTCCGCCCAGCGGCAGATTAATGATGATGGGTTAAAAGCCTTACGCTCTCACCGTACATCGATTGAAAAATTTGCTCCTGTTTATGCTCGAACTCTTCTGCGGTGCCATGAAAGTGTAAACGACGTTGTAAACATGCTACTTTATTTACCCACTCAATCATGACGCCAACATCATGGCTTACGATCATCATCGTCATTCCCGCATCCTCTTTAAGGGAACGTAAGAGCTGATAAAATTGCTCGATAGATTCCTGATCTACCCCTACTGTTGGTTCATCTAGTATCAAGAGTTCTGGCTCTGCTACCAAAGCACGAGCGATAAACACCCGCTGTAGCTGACCACCAGATAAGTTGCTAATACGCTCGTTTTCCTTTGCAGACAAACCAACACGCTTAATTACATCGGAGACCTGCTGATGATGTTCAGAAGACAAGCGGCGAAATAAACCTACTTTGCCAACCAGCCCGGAAGCCACTACTTCACGTACAGTCGCCGGAAATCCACTGGCTCCATGAGCTGCCTGCTGAGCAACATAGCCGATCTTCGTCCAATCCTTAAATTTTTGGATAGGCTCTCCAAAAAGCTTAATCTCGCCTTTGGTAGGTAAAATCAAACCTAAAATTAATTTCATTAATGTTGATTTTCCTGAACCATTGGGGCCAACAATACCTACAAAATCGCCCTTTTCCATTGAAAAATCTATATCTTCCAGAACCGTTTTTCCATCCTCGTAACGAAAAGACACGGATTTCAGAGAAACGACACTCGCATGCTTTTTTGCATTGTGCATATAATCAACTTCCTAACTTTTGTGGCATAATCGTAATTATTCTTATTTAATATTATCATGGTACTATGAAATGGGCAGGGACTCAAGGCTTTCAAAAAAGTCTCTTTGCCTCTTTTCTGCTATCCTTGTGAAGTAGCTTTTCGTTTTCTATAATTAATGAAAGGAAGAGGTGATCACTTTGGCTTATGAAGATCAAACGGAAAAAGACGTATGTGAGATAGAATGCGTTGAAGTCGAGAAAGTAAATCAATTAAAACCGAGAATAACAGAGGCAGACGGAGTAGCCCCTTTGTTTAAGGCCTTAGCTGATGATACACGCTCCAAAATTATTTATGCCCTCTCCCTCGAAGATGAACTCTGTGTATGTGATGTTGCAGCCGTAATTGGGATTAGCATGGCGACCGCTTCGCATCATCTCCGACTACTACGGAATATGGGCCTGGCTAAATATCGCAAGGTAGGGAAAATGGTGTACTATTCTTTGGATGATGATCATGTTCGTATGCTGATACATGCAGGAGTTGAACATGCGAATGAACACAAATAATTGTATTGCTGAAAGAAACCGCCGCCCCAATCTAGGAGCGGCGATCTTTATTTAAGCTTATCGCAGGGCCTCTCGTAACACTTCCAAGTTTTCACGCATAATGGAAATATAGTCTTTGCCCGCTGTCTGTTCTTCCGTAGTCAAGCCCTCTAGTGGATTTAGTATCGCTGTTTGTGCTTTTGTTTCACGCGCGATTACTTCCGCTACTTTTGGAGAGGCCAATGTTTCGAACATAACATATTTAATTTCTTTTTGTTTTACCTTCTCCACTAGATTCTTTAGCTCAGAAGGCGATGGCTCATCATCAGGAGAAATACCGGAAATCGCAATCTGCTCCAGTCCATAACGAGCAGCTAGATAGGTAAAAGCCTTATGCGAAACTAAAATCTCCTTTTTAGATGAGTGTTCTACCATTGTTTTAAAATCCTGGTCTAGCTTGTTCAAGTCATCTACTAGCGCTTTATAATTTTGTTCAAACTGCTCCTTATGTGCCTGATCGGCCTTAACAAATGCGTCCTTCACCTGTGCAGCTTGCTTCTCTAGCATTGTAGGATCAAGCCATACATGCGGGTCAAATTCCCCGTGATCATGATCATGCTCGTGTCCTGCCGATTCACCTTCGTGCCCTTTATCACCTTCATGATGATGATCATGTTCCTCTGAAGCTAGAAGAGTAAGTCCTTCCGTCGTATTTACAGCTAGTAAATTAGCTTGATTTAGACTCTTTACAGCTTTCTCTACCCATGCCTCTAAACCGCCACCATTATAAATGAGAACATTAGCCTTAGAAATGGCCACCATATCCTGAGCAGTAGGTTCATAATCATGTGGTTCGACTCCAGCCGGAACAACATTTTTAATGGAAACATACTCCCCACCAATTCGATCTGCTACATAGTACAATGGATATATAGTTGTATACACAGAAAGTTTTCCACTCTCTTGCACTGAACCTGCTATATTCGTATTGCCACATCCACTTGCAAACAAGGCCATACTTGCAACACCTAAAATAACTCCCCATTTTTTAACGAACCGTAACATATAGTCCTCCTCCATGCTCTCTTCTCTGTCTGTATTTGTTGTTTATGTCTTACGATATTACTATAATTCGTAATCATTCCTATTTGCATCTCTCATTATACTTATATGCGAGTAGTTTGTAAACAAGAACCATTACGATTTAATAGTATCATCTACAGCCAGAAGAATGGATTATGGTATAATCAAGGGAAAATAAGGGGGAATTTACGTGAAAATAGCAAAACTATTGTCTATCTCACTCCTTGGTATCGTATTGCTCACAGGATGCGCGAATGGCAGTTCGGTAGGAACCTCTTCGTCTTCTCAGGCTATAAGCCAAGAACAGACTTCTGACGCACCCCATGCGTCACACGCACCTAATGGCGATCTACAGGAAATAACCAATTCCATCTCCACTCTCCCAACTTTTTTGGATACGGTTGACCCAAATATTAAAGCTGTATATCGTATCGCAGCGGATCATAATGACCTGCTTCAATCTATTCCCTGTTACTGCGGATGTGGAGAGTCTGCTGGACATCAACACAATGGAAACTGCTTTATAAAAGAAGTGAAGGAAGACGGCTCTGTCACATGGGACGATCACGGCACTCGTTGCAAAGCATGTATGGATATAGCTATTACTTCTGCAAAAATGATGCAGGAAGGTAAAACTAAACTGGACATCCGTACATATATTGACGAAAATTTTAGCAAAGGCTATGCAGACCCGACACCTACTCCTATGCCGACTGCATAAGCGATCAAAAGTTTACAATCCTAAATGAATGCTCTCTACAAGACGATTCTCACTATCAAAGGTAAATCGAACAATATTTCCCAATAGTACAAAAAAAGTCTACGCTTCTTTAGCGCAGACTTTTCTTTCTATCAGCATCTATGATTTATCTTACCTTTAGGATCAGCCAGGTGCTACCTCCAGCATACGTTCCAACGAAGCCCGCGCCGCATTTGCCACATGCTCGGGAACATAAATTTGCGGTTTTAAGGACTCTAACGCTTCTACACACTTTTTCAATGTATTTACCTTCATATTTGGACAGACCAAATATTTAGAAGCAAAATAAAACTGTTTCGTTGGACTCTCTTTTTCCAGCATGTATCTTGTTCCGTCTTCTGTTCCAATGATAAATTCTTTTTGGTTCGATTCCTTACAGAACTTCAGTATTCCAGTAGTGGAGCCTACATAGTCTGCCAATGCAACAATCTCTGGACGGCATTCAGGATGCACTACTACAAGCGCCTCTGGGTGCTCTGCCTTCATCAGCATGATATCCTGCACAGATAGCTGGTCATGTGTGTTACAGTACCCTTCCCAAATAATCATTTTTTTGTTTGTGAATTGTGACACATAGTGACCCAAATTTTTATCAGGAACCCATATAATCTCGTCACTATCTACCGACTCGATAACCCTTTGTGCATTGGAGGATGTACAGCAGATGTGTGTTTCTGCCTTCACATCAGCCGAGGTGTTGATGTAAGCGACCACTTTTGCATTGGGGTGTTGAGCTTTGACTTTACGCAATCCTTCCACGTTAACCATATCAGCCATTGGGCAACCAGCTCGTTCATCAGGAATGATAACCGTTTTGTTGGGATTGAGAATTTTTGCACTTTCCCCCATAAAATGCACACCACAAAATAAAATCACGTCTGCTTCTGTTTCTTTTGCCTTTTGTGCTAGTCCAAAGGAATCTCCGATAAAATCAGCTACTTCCTGAATCTCTGGACGTTGGTAAAAATGAGCTAAAATAATGGCATTGCGTTCTTTTTTTAGCTGAAACAATCGTTCTCTTAATTCGGCATTGCGTTGCTCCTTCTTCTGTAGAGCTAAAGCTTCCATACCCTTACCCCCTGCTAGGTGATGTAGACGATTTCGGCGCTATTGTACTGTCTCCGTCGGCTGTTTGTCAATTAGCAAGGGGTGGGCCAACTGTAAAATGATTACTGATTCGGCAACATATATTCTCGAATAAAACATGCCACCCCATCTTCACAGTGATGCTTTGCCATATATCTCGCCAGCTTTTTAACCTCATCCTCGGCATTTTCCATTACAACTGGGTGCCCCACATGAGACAGGATTTCAAAGTCATTCATTGCATCCCCGAATGCTGCAATTTCCGTTGCAGGTACATTCCATTTCTGCATAAAGGTTTGTAAGCCGATCCATTTACTTAACCCAAGTGGAATCACTTCCATATTAAACGGTCCAGAGCTAGTTAAACTCACTCTTCCAATAAACTCTGCCGTCTGTTCACGCAACCATTCCAGCACACTCGTATCCTTATGCCAAAAGAACATTTTGCTAATCACAAACTCTCCTGAAGCAATGTTATTTAAAAGCTCATCTTTGGGCATAAACTTCGCTAATTCATTATAGGAAAATTGACGATTGGCATATTCACGCTTTGTGTGCTCCAAGGTAATCCCCTCTGTAATGAACGGTTCTGAGAAAAGCATCTGTCCAATACGTTCTTTGTCTTCTTCAACCATCCAACGATTGCTGTTCTGGTCATGAACCTCATAATAAAGATCTTTTTGTCTGCCTATTTCTACAAGAGAAATAATAACTTCTTTCGGTAATTCAGCATATTTTAATAATGTTCCATCCTCCGCAAACAAAGCAGCTCCATTACTGCACACATAACCATCAAAAGGGTAGTAGTCTGATGCAATACGAGCTGATACAAACGGTCTGCCTGTAGATAGCAAAAGCTTGACCCCTCGCTGTTGTAATTCTTCGCATGCCTTCCATGTTTCTCGGGAAATTTTTGCTTCGCCATTTAACAAGGTTCCATCCATATCAAACGCTACGATTTTACAATCTGCTACACTCATGCTGATCCCCCCACTGTTGTCATTGACAAAATATCATCGAGAAAAAAATAAGAGCACCATCCGGCGCTCTTATTTCGGTTCTTGGTTATCAGGATGGTCTACTGTTTCATCCGTTTTTGTAGCTTCTGGTTTTGGTTCTTGGTTCAGTTTATCAATGGTTACTTGATTGACTGGCTCTTCAGGCTTGGATTGAATGTTTACTACAACATCCTCCCCAGGTTCTTTATCCAGCTTGCCGTTTTCAATGATCTGTTTGATCTGTTCAGCATCAAGTGTTTCCACGCGAAGCAAGGTTTGTGCAACCGCTTCTAACTGATCTCCATATTGAATCAACAATTCCTTACAACGTTGATATTGTTCATTAATGATCCGTTGCATTTCTTGGTCAATTTCGTAAGCGATTTGTTCAGAGTAGTTACGCTCGTGTCCAAAATCGCGTCCCAAGAATACTTGACCTTGAGATTGACCGAATTGCATTGGTCCTAAATTACTCATACCATATTCGGTAATCATGCTACGCGCAATTGCTGTAGCACGTTGGAAGTCATTATGCGCTCCAGTAGAGATATCGCCCAGAACCAATTCTTCCGCAACACGTCCACCAAGCAGACCCACAATTTTGTCTTCCAGATCTGTTTTGGTAGCAAAGAAGCGATCCTCTTTTGGCAGCATAACGGTATATCCGCCTGCTTGCCCACGTGGGATAATAGTAACTTTGTGTACCATATCAGCACGTTTTAAATGGTATCCAACAATTGTATGACCTGCTTCGTGATAAGCTACTAGACGACGCTCGTCTTCGCTTACGACACGAGATTTCTTAGCAGGACCAGCGATGACGCGGTCAATCGCTTCATCTACTTCCAGCATGTTGATTTGCTTCTTATTTTTACGCGCTGTAAGCAATGCAGCTTCATTCAACAGGTTCTCAAGATCAGCGCCTGTGAAGCCCGGCGTACGGCGAGCAATGATATCCAGATTCAAGTCCTCGCCTAATGGTTTGTTACGTGCATGCACCTTCAGAACCGCCTCACGACCACGTACATCAGGGCGATCCACCGTAACTTGACGGTCAAAACGTCCCGGACGCAATAAAGCTGGGTCAAGAATGTCAGGTCTGTTGGTTGCTGCAATCATGATAATTCCTTCATTTGCTCCGAAACCGTCCATCTCGACGAGCAATTGGTTTAGCGTTTGTTCACGTTCATCATGACCACCGCCAAGACCAGCACCACGTTGGCGACCAACGGCATCAATTTCATCAATGAATATGATACACGGAGCATTTTTCTTTGCATTTTCAAACAAATCACGTACACGTGATGCCCCAACCCCGACAAACATCTCTACGAAGTCAGAACCTGAAATGCTAAAGAATGGCACGCCTGCTTCACCAGCAACGGCACGTGCAAGCAATGTTTTACCTGTACCTGGAGGACCTACTAAAAGCACCCCTTTAGGTATGCGGGCACCTACAGCAGCAAATTTGCGTGGGTCCTTTAAGAATTCTACGACCTCTACAAGCTCTGCTTTTTCCTCATCAGCACCAGCTACATCTTCAAATGTAACTTTTTTCTTTTCGTCGTTATATAACTTCGCCTTGCTCTTACCGAAGTTCATAACTCGGCTTCCGCCGCCCTGTGCCTGATTTAACAGGAAGAAGAACAAGATAAAGATGATCACGAATGGAATGATAGAAGTTAGGAATGTTAGCCAGATGCTGTTACCCTCTGCTGGTTTATACTCCACCTTATTAATCTTCTTGGCATCAATCTTATCATTGATCAGTTTAACTAGTTGTTCATCATAAATCGGTGCATTGGTATAGAATGATTCCTGACCGGCTGGAGTTTGTTTGAGCTTACCCTCTACCCGATATGTACCTCCCTCAACACGAAGAGATGCCTCTGCAATGTTGTCTTGATTGAGGTGATTACGTAGCTCCTGATAAGAAATTGGAGCCATCTTATCGGTTCCGGAGAGGACAAAATTCACAATCCCTACCGTGACAAGGAAAATCAGTAAATAGAAACCTGTATTCCGAAAAAAACGATTCATTGCTTACCTCCTCTCACGAAAAAAGACACTTCCATTATTTTAGCATAGAGTAAAACCCATTCACAACCTAGCTAGCTCTTGTCTATTTCGAATAAACTTCAGGTTTTAGAACACCGATATAAGGAAGATTGCGATAGGTCTCAGCGTAATCCAGACCGTAACCAACCACAAACTCATCAGGAATAGTAAAGCCACTGTAATCAGGAGAAATATTTACCTTACGACGCTCCGGTTTGTTTAGTAGCGTTACTACTTTCACGGACGCAGCATGACGTTGCTTTAATAGCTCTACCAAATGGCTTAACGTCAAACCACTGTCCATGATGTCTTCCACAATTAGAACATGACGATTCTGAACAGTTGCATCTAAATCTTTCAGAATACGCACAACACCAGAGGACTCCGTACTGTTGCCATAGCTAGATACTGCCATAAAATCCATCTCGCACTTAATATCCATCTCACGCAGAAGATCGGCCATGAAAACAACGGCACCTTTTAAGATACAAATAACCAACGGATTTTTATCGCGATACTCATCTGCTAAGATTTTACCCAGTTCTTTGACTTTCTGATCAATTTCTTCCTTCGAAAGCATAATTTCTTTTATATCATTATTCATATGTAACCTCCTGCTACTCTTCTCTGAAATCCGCCTGTATGATAACAAATGCACGGGATTTCTCATGTATCATGGCATGCGTCGATCGCTTTACTCCAGGTATCCAAATAATTCGGTCCCCGACTACTAAGATAGGAATTCGATCACGCCTGCTTTTTGGTACTTTTTCATCAATAAATAGCTCCTTCAATTTTTTACTGTAGCCATGCTGAGCCGTACCGAGTTGAATACGGTCACCCGGCATTCTACTGCGAATGATGCAGTCGCCTACCAAAGCATCGGCGTCACATACAGCACTATAAGGAGATAAAGATAACAAATCTGGTAAATCAGTTAATGAATCATACCGTTTTGTATGTATGAACATTCCCGCCTCTTCTATCCATATCGTACCAGGTATGGTAATAGGGTATGAATACGGCTGGGAAAAATCTTGAGCAGTGGCTTTTTGCCTACGAAAACATACCTGCTCATAGACCCTCTCTACAAAAATATGGGAGGGTAGATGTAGTACAGCAGAAGGATTTTCCTCGAAAATGATACGCAAAACGGCCTCCACATGCTGCAGAGACCACTCCGTTTCAGTTGCGAGATAACTTAATATTAGAGGAATCATTCTCCTTTGTAAAGCAAGGTCAAAAGTTTTTAAGCACTTCCTATCTAGGATAATTTTGTCAGATTCCTGCCTTACAATTATCCTATTTAGCGCCTCTTGACTCAGCTTTTGCAGGTAGTCGTCATCCACTCTGGCCATCTCTGCTAGCTGAAGCACGTGTTCTCTGTATCTTAGGTTTACTTGTTGTAAATGAGGTATCACCTCGTGCCGTAATAAGTTGCGTTTATATTTGCGCGAATCATTGCTGCTATCGTGTCGTGGTTGCAGGTTATTCGCCTCGCAGTAAGCTTCTAGCTCCTCGCGGAAAACATGCAGAAGCGGACGAACCAATTCGATTTGCTCTGCATGAAGCCATCTGCGTTGCGGCATGCCAGTAAATCCATGTAGACTAGTACCTCTCATCATGCGAAACAGAATAGTCTCTACCTGATCATCAGCATGATGGGCAAGCACTACTTTAGTAGCCCCTACTTCTTTTGCTACTTGCCGATAGTATTGATAGCGTAATTCACGACTTGCAACTTGCGGTCCTTGACCGGTTTCCTTCATTATTTCAGGCACGCTTTCATAGAAGGAGTAGCACTTAACTCCTAATGTATGACACAAGTCCTCCACGTATGCGGCATCTTGGTCAGACTCTTCTCCACGAAACCCGTGATTCAAGTGAACAGCGTACAGCTTCCAACCGTACTGATATTGTTCATTCATTTTGCTTAAGATATGCAGCAGCGCTGTAGAATCTACTCCGCCAGAAACTCCTACCACAATCGATTCATGTGGCAAAAGCAACCTATCCTGCTCCATTCGCTTTTGTACCTTTTCGTACATAACGTGCCTCGATTCCTTTCCATAAAGAGAAGATGGAGAGACCAAGAATTAAACCTGAAGCAATAGCCCCAGCCAGCATCATCGTCTTGACCCCAAGCGTAATTCCTTCCAAGTAGTCAGCATTAATGAACGCTAACATTGATTTATAAGCAGTCGAACCTGGAACTAATGGAATAATTCCCGCAATACTAAAGTTAGTAGAAGGAACACGCATCCTCACAGAAAGGATTCGGCTGCTCAGCGAGATGAATGTTCCCGCTGCAAAAGAAGAAAGCGTAAGCTCAGCTCCAAACATCGGCAGCATTTTATAGATTATCCAACCCATCAGTCCAATTAAACCTGCAAAAAGAATGGTGCGTTTTGGTGCATTAAACAACATAGCATAGGCAATGGTAATAATAAAACTTAACAGCATACCCAGCAACATATGCCTAATCCCCCTCCTATAATGACAAGACAGCTGCGGCCGCAACAGCTACAGCTAAGGCGGTTAGGCCTGCCTCAACTCCTCTCGCCATTCCGGCAACCAAGTCGCCTGCCATTAAATCACGCACAGAGTTCGTCAAAGCTACACCTGGAAACAAAGGAATCATCGCTCCTATAATCATAACACCAAGATGCAGATGATTGGGAAAAAGCCATGAAGCAATTAATGTAAACATTCCTCCTAAAAAAGAGGCTGATAATTCGGCAAAAAAGGGTATTTTAAGAAAGCGATACAAATAATTAGCGCTGGCAAAGACGATTGCCCCTGCAATAGCACTGGGGAAAAAATCAAGAAAAGTCCCACCAATCAAAACAGCAAAAGAGCCGCTGCCTATACCAGCCGCTAGATTTAACACTCGATCTGAAAATTGAAAGCGCATTCTCTGAATCTCTTCTAATTGAATATGCGCTTCATCCAAGGTAATCTCTCCCGACACAAAGTGACGAGATACCTGATTGACCAACGTTACTTTGTTCAAATTGATCGTTCGGTCACGCATTCGAATCATTCGGGTACGATCCACACCATTATTATCTTTAAAGGAAAAAGTAATACTGGTTGTCGTCACAGAACTATGGACGCTTTTCATGCCTGCAGCATGTGCAATATGAGTCATCGTCTCTTCTACACGATACGTTTCCGCTCCATTACGAATCATAATCTCTCCAGCTAAAAGGCACGTCTCCATCACATAATTATTGGACGTCATGCAGAATGATCCCTCACATCCATACATAATACAACGAGCCAGCAAGCAAAAGCATAGAGGCTACAAAGATTCCTCCAATAATTTTGCTTCCTATTCCTTCCCCAGGCTTCTTGGTGTTGGGTACATCTCCCTTCGTTTCTGACTTCTGTCGAAACGCTTGCAAGAGTTCAGCTTTCATGTGAGTAGCTGTTGAATATTTCCCAGCCAATGCCTTTACTAATACGGGGCGGTAAGGAGCTAACAATTCGTTGTCCCGTATTATATCATAAAGCTTTTGAACATGTCGCCCTGATACCGGAAGTGTTGCCCATTTCTCTTTTTCAATAGTAAGCTTAATCATCATGATGGCTAATGAAAACAGATCATATCTAGCATCAGCCTTTCGATCTCCCGCTTGCCAGGTGGCCCGATCATACTCTTCTGTAAATTGACGTACGGCATGACCCGATTTGGTTACCCCGCCAAAATCAATTAAACATACCTGCTTACCAGCCTGTACAACAATGATATTCTCTGGCTTTAGATCACCAAAAACATATCCCAGCTCATGAATGATTTGTAAATGAGACAGGATTTGCGTGCACAACAAAATAAGCCACTCTTTGCCTACTCTCTTCAAGCTATGATCCAATCGTTCCCCTTCAATATATTCCATAGCGTAATAGGCATACACCTTGCCTTTTACAATCATATCATCTACATCATATATGTTTGGCCCAATTTTTTGGTTATGGGATTGTAAACTTTTGAGGACGTTTGCTTCCATTAATAAGTCAATAGAATCGGCACCTACTTTAATCGCTACCTTTTTACCTTCATGAAGAACTAGGTAGACGACACCATTGGCTCCTCTACCTAGTTCTTTTACCACTGAATATGTTTGACGGTGCCATTTTCCCGTAAAATAATGGGGAGCATCGGGTAACAAGGAATTAGAATACATGGTCTTGCAAATAACCGTCATCTTCTTCATTCGCTTTTTTCTTCGTACGGTAGCGATCCGCTAAAGGTTTAGGTAGCTCCACGTGTTCAAACAAGGCAATTGCTTCCGTAATGGCGGGACCCGTCGGAGTAATTCCGCTCATCGTTAAACCAGCCGTTAATTCGTATGCCTTTTCGATTTGATCCGTCCAGGGAATACGTACTTCTAGGTGCTTTTCTTTCCCAGGAAATGAGCAAACGGCCATTCTGCTACTCCCGCTGCGGGAACGTAAGCTAATGCTAAAATCATAGATAGCTTGCTGTACGGCTGACATTTTATTTTTCATGGATGCAGATGTATCAACGATCATAACCACTTCTAAAGCACTCTGTTCGCCCAATTCATCTACCATGCCTGCCACCTGCATTCTCTTTTCAGGAGCAAGACCTTCCAATTCAGCATCGCCAAGAATATGCTTTAATTCTTTGTTCACCACATGTTGAATGGTTCTAGTCATCGCTTTTCGCGTTAACATTTGGACAGTTTGGGCTAGCTGGGCAGGATAAACAATATCGCTTAGTCCTCCCCCCGCTTGAGCCATTTCACGGATTTCCTGTTCCCCCTGCTCACCCATTTCATGCTTATCTACCACTCCAATCACATTTACTGTGATACCTTGTTCTCTGGCTAAGGTTGCAGCAGCAATCGGGCTTATTCCTACATTGGAGCAACCATCTGTCACAACCAAAATCTGACGAAGCGTCGCTGGCTTTGCCATACAGATACCTCCCCTTTCTTGGGTAGCATTTTTTACCATTATGGGCGAGGGAGGAAAAAAACATACCTTTAGCTTACTACGCGCGGCCGCTCCATCTTCTCCATTCCCGAGACCTGTATCGCCGACCATTGTGGTACAAATCGATCAATCCGAGCGACTAGAACCGTCATGTCATCTACGATTTCACCACAATGCTCTCTAATCACTTTTTCTAACAGCAAGTCAGAAATTTCTTGAGGGTCTTCTGTTTCAAGTTGCGAGATTAATCGCTTCATCCACATCGGTCTATTTTCGATATGGCGGGGAGCCTCAAAAATCCCATCTGACATCATGATTAATAGATCACCTGCCTTTAGATTTCTTGTTACAATATCCACCTCAATATCCTCTAAAATACCAACCGGCAAATTATTGGCCGATACCATGAACACATCATTTCCTCGCTTAATAAACGAAGGAGTGGAACCAATTTTAATAAACCGCGTCATTGCAGTTTGTAAATCAATGACAGCCAAATCCACTGTTGCAAACATTTCATCAGATGAGCGTAATGCCAAAACCGAATTTACTGTTTTAATAGATAATTTTTCATCCAACCCCGATTTTAAGAGCTGTTGCAGCATGTCCAATGCTGATTGACTTTCCAGAAAAGCGCGTTCCCCATTTCCCATTCCATCACTGATCGCCACAGCCACCTTTCCATTTCCTAAATCCATTGTTTTAAAGCTATCTCCCGACAGTAATTTGCCGCCTTTAGCAGCTCCTGCCACTCCAATTTCAATTTCATAGGTTTTGGCTGAAGCCAGACACATTTTGCAATGCTGATCCTTAAAGGCTTCACAGTGTCGTTCCTTCACAATTATGTTCTCTCCTAAAATCTCGGTAAGCATCGGAGCCACAATCTTGGCGCATTCATCCCTCCCATAACAACTAGGCTGACTGATTTCTATATCCACCTTCCCTTCTTCTAAGCTATGAATATCTACACGTCTTACGGATAGGCCTAAACCCTCCAGCGCTTTTGAAACCTGCTTCTCTTGCAGGCTTAACGCAACTCCTTCCCGTTGGATTTCCCGTGCAAAATCACTCATGACTCGTGATACCCCCGATAGTTGATCGGCTACCAGCTTACGACTATCTTGAATTTGTTTTTTTAATTGATTATGTTCAATCATCTGGTGGTACTCTTGCTCCATATTTTGAATTACTTTTTCTGTTTTCACGCATTTCTTTTCCCACTCCTTTGGTATAGTTGCCCCTTCCATCGTCCCATGCTCAAATACCGTAATCAGCATGCTACTCATCGCATCGTAGGTCATTTGAGTATCTCGTTCCCAGCACTGCTCCTTTTTCCAGCAAAGCTGACATGTCCTCTCCGCTACTTTGCTCAAGTAAAGGTCTACCTCCTCCTCTTCCACCGCATTTTTGATTTCGGCTGTTTGAGCAAATGAATGGGATAACTCGGTAAATAAATCGGAAAACTGCTGAATTTTACCTGCTGTCATGTCACGTATTCGCCGCATATATTCCTGATGAGATTGCATGTGCTCTGAGGTCCCCGGAATGAAGCTGGCTACTCTTTTCCAAATAGAAGCCGGCGTTAATAAAAATAGGAAAGAGGCGATCGAGGTCTCCACTAAAGAGAGATACACCCCACTGTGAGTACCGCCATAGATGCCTAGAATCGAAGTTCCAATTAAGAGTCCAGCTACTACACCAATTTTCCCTCCCTCTTTTAATAGTCCGGCTAATAATCCGGCAAAAGCGAGTAAACTAATTTGTTGTAAGGCACTCACGTCAGCTAAACTGAGAATGAGCCCGGTAACCACCCCCACTGCGGCCCCGACCGTCCCTCCTCCAACAAAAGCGAATAGCAGTAGAAAATAGCGTGACAGAATATGCTCCATGGAGATTCCTTGTATGACCCAGCCTACTGTTCCCGTCATTAAAGAAGCTAATAAAATAACCAGACATATAATTTCTTCTGTTTTTAATGGCTCAAATGGTTTATTTATGTGAATAATGGATAAAGACTGAATAAAAATAAGTGTTAAGACAAAGCTGAGAATGGCTTCAACCGCAATCATAGTCACACTGTATGTGTTGACCTGACTCTGAATGACCTTGCCTAATAGGTGGCTGGCAAATACGGTCCCTACAACCATAAATGGAGTATAGGAAAAATCTTTTCGTTTCCATTTCTCCGCAATACGGCAAACAACAGCAGCAAGTATGATACTAAGCAACGTCTGTATGCCTAAAGGGATTGAGTGAGCTAATGAGCCTGCCAGCATGCCCAATGAACTTACTAGCAACGTATCCCGGCGGAGAAAGTACATCACAATAAAGTAAGGAACAACAAAAGGAGATAATTCATCAAGAATAAGAGCTCTTCCTAATAAAAAACCCATAGTAAGTGAAAGAATATGCCATTTTTTTAGAAAAGCAGCAACTTTATCACCGAAGCTCCCCATCGTTTGTGATACTTGATTAGATAGTTGTTGAGTAAAAACATTCGGAGAAACTACTTGGCTTTTATTGAACATGGACTAGCACCACCCGTTTTGAGTTTTGTGTACCCAATTATACGAATGGACAGTTGTAAATTTTGTCAAACGGTAGAGGCATATTCCTAAAATCGTCCGACAAATTCAAACGTATCTCGTTTATTTATTTGATGGTTCATGGATTTATGCCCAAGGCAATACGATTTGATTGAAGTACCTGTCGAGGATTGAATAGAAGATATCGCTTTATCACTTTAAAATAATAAAGTGTAGAAATAAAAAAAACCGACGTCTTGCGTTCAACGTCGGCCATCAGGTGATTCGCGCTCGGCGAAACGGGCTTGTTATATTATATTCGCCATTTGTTTAAAATGACCTTCCTCTTTTTAAAATCTATTGTACGTTTTCGTAAATTTATTTTAGCTAGACCCAATTGGCTTAATTATCAGGGATCAAAAAGATGATCTCACCCGGCTTGGACATAAAATTATTTTTGCGTGCAAGCTCTGCGATGTATTCTGGATCATCTAATCGTTTCATCTTATTGGTTAGCTCTTCCTGTTGCTCTTTTACTTCCTCTGCCTCTTTTTGTAGTGCTTCTACTTGTTCTTCCGTCTCCGCAATGACAGAGCTTTGAAGATATGCTGTATAGCACGTCCAGATAAGGAAGCAGAACACGAAGAACATAATAAAACGAAGTCTGCGCTTACGACCTAGATTATTCGATTGAGAGGGACGTTCTTTGGCCATGTCTGCTCTCCACCTTTGCTACCTTTTTACTCTTTGTTTTCCTTGGTAAACCATTTCTTCAGTATTTCCTTTGCTCCTGCCGTTTTGCCCCTAATACTTTTCCACAAGTTACGACTCCATGGAACAAATGGTGACAATGGCCAAGAAATGATTCGCCAAATGAACAATCCTATCTTTGCCAGCACAGTAAAAAGGAACCCGAGAATAATCCAGATAAAATGAAAAATTATCTCTATCGGTTTAATCAATAGAAAGTCAATAATTTTAACACTGATCTGAAATACCCATATACTCCATTCTAGCACAGTTAACAAAAATCTGATATAAACCTTACTACCTATAAGGAAATAGAGCCATGCTCCTATAATAATCCCTAGATAGATCGGAAATCTCACTATTCCATCGTTAACCCATACCAGCACATAAAAAACAATTCCCACACTACTTAACCAAAATAACAAATCTAATATGAAAACGGCCCAAAGTGGGAAGCGGCCCTTGCCTTTTATGACATGGTACGTATCAAACCCCATCCCCATAAAAATTCCGCACAGGGACATGAAAGCCATGGTTTGAAACTGAATACTGATACTCACTTAAATAATTTGCCGAAAAATCCTTTCGATCGATCTCCGGCCTGCCCCTGTTCTATATACCCCATGTCATGAACGAAACCCTCAATGGCCACTTCTCCGGTTTCAAGACTCAGGTTTTTCATATGAAGATTCTGGCCGCGTATAGTAAGAAAACCGCCTTCTGTTTCTAACAAAAATTCTTCACTATCAAAGCTTTCCACCTTTTTTACCCCGGATATAGCCAAACTGCGCCGATTGATCATGACAATTTCATGGCGAGGTCGTTTATTTGGTTCGATCATATAAAAACCCTCCCTATCTTGGTGGTCTGGAGTACGATCCAAAACGCCGGGAACAAAATGTTCCTCTTTGTACCAAGATATGGAGGGGGATGTCCTTTTAGAACTGTTGCTTATGCTCTTAGGTATTCATCTTCTTCTTTTTCATCGCGCGGCACTGGTACCTCACCAATTACTGTGTAAAGGGAAGCAGCCTCATCCTTACGCGCATTTTCTTTGATCTCTTCAACTTTTACTGTAACGATCTTTTGTCCAAAACGAATGGAGATAGAATCGCCGACTTTTACATTGCTGGAAGCTTTTGCAGCACGTTCATTAATTTCGACACGTCCTTGATCACAAACATCCTTAGCTAACGTACGTCGTTTAATTAAACGAGACACCTTTAGAAATTTATCAAGACGCATAGTATTCCTCCTCTATGTAGCTGTGGCTACTCTTGAGCTTTAGCCTCATTCCAAAAATGATCAAGCTCTTCTAAAGTCATATCGGCAAACTGCTTATTCTTTTCTTGCAGCTTTTGTTCAATATAGTGAAATCTACGCTTAAATTTCAGATTGGTAAGCGCTAAAGCTTGTTCAGGATCAACCTTCATGAAGCGAGCTAGGTTGATTACAGCGAAAAGCAAATCCCCTAATTCACCTGTTCGTTCCTCTGGAGTTGCTTGCTGAACCTCCTTGTACTCTTCTTCAATTTTAGCGTAGACATCTTTCACTTCGTCCCAATCAAACCCAACTTCTGCGGCCTTCTTTTGAATTTTGACGGCTGCCAAAATCGCTGGTAAATCCTTTGGTAAAGAATCAAGCAAGGAGGCTGTCTCTGGCACAAGCCCTTTCTCTGCTTTCTCTTGAGCTTTTATCTGCTCCCAATTCACCACCACTGCATCGGCATCAGCTACCTTCGACTCTCCAAATACATGCGGATGGCGTCGAATCATTTTGGCTGTCAGAGTGGAAATGATGTCTTCAATGGTGAAGTAGCCTTCCTCTGAAGCAATCTGTGCATGAAGCATAATCTGCAAGAGCACATCCCCTAATTCCTCACATAGCGCATCCACATCAACCAGATCGATCGCTTCCACTGTTTCATAGGCTTCTTCTAATAAATAACGACGCAGGCTTTGATGCGTCTGCTTCCGATCCCATGGGCAACCTTCTGGTCCACGCAAGGTTGCGATCACTTCTTTTAAATAAGAGAATTGACGTTGCTTTACTGACTCTTCAACGGTAGGTGGTACATAGATGAGACTTAGATTTCCCAGATGCTCCACTCGATCTAAATCGTATAATGGTAGACGCTCCACGATCTCTTGACCCTCTATCCCAACCGCTGTAGCGACGATAACCTCATATTCGTCTGGAAGGACTTCCATTAAGGTGAGCTTCGCGTCTGAAGCAGACATTTGATCGTAGACCTGAGCTATAACTGTGTGCAGACCCGGATTTACTTGATCTGCTGTCATACTTGTGGCGTCTAACAAGGTAAATCCTTCGATCGGATCAATAGCCAGACGAGCGAACAGTGGATCTAAGAAGCTTTGTCCGCCCAATACCTTTACCTCTATCTGCTCCTCTACCGCATGACTTAGCAGCAGTTGCACCGTCCGTTCTGCTACTAAAGGATGTCCCGGAACTGCATAGGTTACTTCACCTTCTGTTTTCACCTTAGATAACAGCTCGCGTGCAATCTCTTGATATACCTGTTCAAATGAGTCATGTTTTTCGTAAATAGAATCAAAGGACATGTAAGTAAGGCCCTCTTCAGCCAATTGATCTAATACTGGATGATCAGCTGTACGGACATACAAATGCGTGGTCTGTTTTAAGCGTTTATACATACCCAGAGGCATTTGATCTAGATTGCCTGCCCCAAGTCCTACGACATAAATGGTGTTCACCATGTAGGAATCCTCCGTTCTTTAATCCCTGACTATTTTCGAATCTGTAAAAGCTTATACCGCTCCAAAAGAGAGACTAGTCTCTTTCCTTTTGGCAAATACAAAATTTCCTCGCGTTTGATGCCCCCTGTATATAAAAGGGAAAGCATATATACTACTAGTCCCACAGTAACTGCAAAAACTCCGACGATCGTTTGACCCAAACGCTCGCTATCGAGCAGAGAACCCACAATTAGATTCATTAGGCCTTGAACGAGTAAAACCATGATTGACATAAGAGCGACACTTATCAAAGGCTTGGTCAGCATTTCCTTTATGCTAAAGGAAAGCCCCAGATAATGGCGAATCGACCTCATGTTTAAGCCCATTGATGTCACATAGGCAAGGACTGTGGCCACTGCCGCCCCCTGTATGCCCCACAAAGGCGTTAATGCAAGATTGGCCAACAATTTTACCAGTACACCAATCAGCAAATGTCGAGCTGGTAATTTAACATGTCCCAAGCCCTGCAAAATTCCAGAGGTAGAAATACTTAATGTCGCAAACACAATGACAAAGGCTTGAATAGCAAGTGACCAGGTTCCCTTATCATTTCCATATACCATAATATTGACTGGTTCAGCTAACAAAGCCAGTCCGATTGAGGCTGGTAGCCCTAGCATCAGGGTTAGGCGTAGAGCCATCTCGGTGCGATTGATGATCATTTTATCCTGGCTTTGTGCTACAGCCTCACTAATAGCAGGAACTAACGCCAAGGAAAGTGATGTGGCAAAAAACGTTCCAAATTGAATGAGTGGTTGTCCACGGTCATAAATTCCTTTTAATTCTTTTGCTATATCAAGTTCATATCCGTTCCATTGCAGCAAATTAGAAACTGTCACCGAATCAATTAATGGAATCATCGGCAACACCAGAGCACCGATACAAATCGGAATTGCGTAATGTAAAATGCTGATCAGCACTTGCTTGTTCGTTACTGTATCGGTAAGCTGTTGAGCACGCAATTTTTTACGATACCCTCTGCGTCGATAATATCGTCTGGACTTCCGATAATAATAGTACAAAACCAAAAAGGCTGCTAACGCCCCTGGAAAAGCAGCAAATACTGCTCCTGTACCGGCAAGGTAAGCATCCTGATAGGCACTCATCATCCAGTAAGCAGAGACTAAAATAACGATTACACGAATAATCTGTTCGACTACCTGTGATACACCCGTAGGCACCATGTCTTGCTGTCCTTGAAAATAACCACGCAATATGGATACCAACGGAACTAATGGTAAAGACCATGCTACGGCTCGTAGCGGCAATGTAAGCTGTTCATCGCCCATAAATCGAGCTAATGCAGGAGCCCCTAGATACAAAAGGAGAAAAAAGAATACTCCTAGTATTCCTAGTGAAACGCTGGCTACACGGAAAGCCTTACGTGCACCTAGATGGTCCTCGACTGCTAATCGTTCTGAGACGATTTTGGAAATGGCAATTGGAAAACCTGCTGTTGCCAAAATCAATAAGGCTGTGTACAACGGGTATACCTGCATGTACACATATAACCCAACATCACCTGTGATATTTTGATAAGGTATGCGATAGATCGCTCCGAGAACCTTGGAGAGCAAGCCGGCAATACCTAGAATAGCAGCACCTTTGACAAAATGATTCGCACTTCTCTCTCCTGCCATACAGTATCTATTTCTCCTCTTACAAAAAGTCTACGTTCAGAAACTTTGTCCATTATACCACACAGAGGAAGTGAGTAATCAAGGGGAATGAGACGTGGGTCATTGGTGGTTTACTTCCCATGTAGTAGGGAAAGTCAAAAAAACAAGCCCCTTGTGTAAGGCTTGTTTTTTTGACTTGCGTTAGTTAATCACTATTATTGTTCCATTTGTTTAGCTAGGAATCCAGCGGCTGTTTCTGCCATTTTCAGCTCTAAATCGCCCATTTTGGCTTCTGTTTTGCTGACAAGGATCACTGCGCCAATTGGATCTCCACCTGCTACGATAGGAGCTACTACATAAGATGAATACTGCTCCGGCATATCACGGCATAATTCATATTGACCGGAATTTTTTTCTACTCTGCTCTTGCGTTCTTCCAATGATTTTTCTACTAGACCGCCAATTGGTTTTTCCAAGTATTCCTTCTTGGAAGCGCCAGCTACTGCAATAACCGTATCTCGATCGGAAATAATGACAATATGATTTAAGCTTTCGTATAAAGAGTCAGCATATTCCTTAGCAAAATCAGCTAATTCCCCAATTGGAGAATATTTTTTAAGGATTACTTCCCCATCACGATCGACAAAAATCTCAAGTGGATCCCCCTCACGAATACGAAGTGTGCGACGGATTTCCTTCGGGATTACAACCCGTCCGAGGTCGTCTATACGACGAACAATTCCAGTTGCCTTCATAATCTTGTTGCCTCGCTTTCTTGAGAAGATTGATTTGTAGTTTTTTGAGGATTTACTCCTATGATTTCCTATCTTCTCGCCTTTTACTAATATCTTGTATTTGTATTTGTTACCAACTAACCTTGCTTTGTACTCTCCCCCGGGCGGTAGCGAGTGATAATAGTATTTGCCTTGGAAAGAAGAATATGCGATCAAAACAAAATTAAACCAGCTTTTTTTATCCCAAGGTAACCGTTTGATAGGTCTGTCCTGCACTGACATTTCCCCAATAAAAAAGCTCCTCTTGTAATCAACCGCAAACTGTAAACACAGTCCGCTTGGTTACAAAAGGAGCTACTTTTATTTATGCTATTTTGTTTCAGGAGTAGCTGCTGGAGCTGGCGCTTTTACCTCTGGAAGAGATTTTTTCGTAATAATCGCGTCCAGATCTTTGGTAGTGTATTGCTCAAAATTCTTCTCCAACACCTGCTGCTTCAACTGAGCTTTTACTTCATCAAAGGTTTTTACTTTACGGTCTTCTACTTTCACAATGTGATAGCCATATTCAGTCTTAACTGGCGGTTCACTGAGGACTCCAATTTTTTGGGTGAGAGCTGCCTTCTTAAATTCTGGCACCCAGTTGTTCACATCAGCATTTGCATATAATCCACCGTTTGCTTTGCTGCCTTCGTCCTCAGACACTTGTTTGGCAAGAGCGGCAAAGTCCTCCCCTTTTTTCAAGCGGGCAAGATAGCCTTTTGCCAATTTGTCTGCTTCCTCTGGTTTACGGTTCTCGAATTTAACCAAGATGTGGCGCACAGAAGCTGTTGTATAGGCAGATTTATCTGCTGTATCATAGGCTTTCTTCAAATCAGCATCTTTTACTTCACCTTCCATAACCTTCACAGAAGCGTTAATCGTTGCCAGTTGTTTCACAATCGCTTCTTTTGTGATGTTATGATTCTTCATCAATTGGTTAAATTTATCCTCGCTGCCGAGAACTTGGATATACTGACCTTTTAGTGATTCAAAAGATTTATCCGCTTCTGTAGCTGCTGCTTTCTTAATCGCTTCGTCAGCCTTTTCCGCTTTTAGCTTAGTAGCTAGGTATTGACGTGCATAGTTATCGACCATCTCTTGTGTAGAAACTCCAATAGCATAGGCTTGCGGAGGATTCATGAAGCCAAGTGCACGTAAGAAGTCTTCAAACTCCTGGCCTGTTAGCTTCCCGCCCTGATATTCAAAAATAGCAGCATTTGGATCAACCGTAAAAGGCAATTTAACCGGTGGGAATTGCGCAAGCGTATCTTCCTTATCAGCCGGCTGTTCTGCTCCTGGTTTAGCTGGTTGTGCTGTTTCGGCTTTATTAGTCGCTCCGCAGCCACTTAAAATCGCTAGCGTTAATGCCGTGGTGGAAAGTAGGGCCAACATACGTTTACCCTTCGTAAATGTTGTCTTTTTCATGAAACAAAAGCTCCCTTCTCGGCACCTTTAGCACCTAGTGGATTTAGTGTAATGAGGGGTCAGGGCTCTTACTCTTTTCAATCAGATGGAAATCATTAATTAAGTTTATTACCATCTTGACCCCATCCTCAATCTTTAACCCCTTAACTTTAACAGTTACGATGATCTGTTGTCCACCTGGGGTTGTCGAAAGCCCAATCCGGCGATCATATTTGCTAGACAAGCCAAATAAAGCCCCACCATCAATATTGGAGGTTTGATGCTCTGCCAAAATGATTTTAATAACATCAGGATCTTTCTGACTAATCTCAACAATATGATGCTCCATCGCTTGAATACGTAAACGTGAAATCATCAGTAAATTATCTACTGGAGATGGGATATTACCAAAACGGTCGATCAGCTCATCAGCAAGATCATCCAGTTCCTCAATTGTAGAGGTTGCTACAAATTTTTTGTACATCTCGATCTTCTGACGACTATCAGTAATATAATCAGAAGGTAAATACGCATCAATTTGTAGATTAATTTCAACTGGTGGAACAGGAGCAATCTCTTCTGTCCTTACCTCACCACGTAAATCATCAATCGCTTCCTTCAGCATTTGTGTATACAAATCAAATCCGACAGTATTAATGAAGCCGTGTTGCTCCGCTCCCAATAAATTACCTGCTCCACGAATCGATAAATCTCGCATCGCAATTTTAAAGCCGGATCCAAGCTCTGTGAATTCCTTAATAGCCTGTAACCGTTTCTCCGCTACCTCTGTCAGTACCTTGTCGCGTTGGTATGTGAAGTATGCATAGGCAATACGATTAGAACGGCCTACGCGCCCCCGTAGCTGATAAAGCTGCGACAAGCCCATCCGGTCGGCATTATAGATGATTAACGTATTTACGTTTGGAATATCGACACCAGTCTCAATGATTGTGGTACTTACCAACACATCATAATTTCCATCTAAGAAATCGAGAATAATTCGTTCTAGCTCACTTTCATTCATTTGTCCATGAGCAACCGCTACCCTAGCATCAGGAACTAAGGCCGAAATATGCTCCGCCATTTGTTCGATACCTTGTACCTGATTGTAAAGGAAGAAAACCTGTCCTTCACGGGCCAACTCTCGCTCAATCGCTTCTCGAACCAGAGCCGGGCTATAGTCTAATACATAAGTTTGTACAGGAAAGCGATTTTCCGGCGGTGTCTCAATAACAGATAAATCACGTACTCCTAGCATAGACATATGGAGCGTACGCGGAATAGGAGTAGCTGTAAGCGTTAGTACATCTACATTGGTTTTTAATTGCTTCAGTTTTTCTTTATGGCTTACACCAAAGCGTTGCTCCTCATCGACAATCAGTAGCCCTAGGTCACGGAATACAATATCCTTAGACAGCAATCGGTGCGTGCCGATCACCACATCTACCGTTCCTTCCTTTAGACCCTTCATTGTTGCATTTTGTTCCTTTCGAGAACGAAAACGGCTCAAAACCTCTACTCTGATCGGAAAATCAGAAAACCGCTCCTTAAACGTTTCAAAGTGCTGTTGAGCTAGAATCGTAGTTGGTACAAGTACAGCGACCTGCTTTCCGTCCATGACCGCTTTAAAAGCAGCACGTATCGCTACTTCTGTTTTTCCATATCCTACATCCCCGCAAACCAAACGATCCATAGGACGCTTGCTTTCCATATCAGCTTTCACTTCTGTGATGGCCCGCAATTGATCCACGGTCTCCTGATACGGGAACATAGCCTCAAATTCTCTTTGCTCCAGACTATCCTTGTTAAAGTTATAGCCTACAGCTTGCTCTCGTTGTGCATACAGCTTGATTAGATCCTCGGCGATATCTTTTACCGATGTTTCTACCTTGCTCTTTACACGTTTCCACTCATTTCCGCCTAAATTATAAATTTTTGGCTGAGCTTCTTCACTGCCAACATACTTTTGTACATGATCGATTTGATCAATAGGGACAAACAAACTATCTCCGCCTGCGTATTGTACATGTAAATAATCCTTATGAATACCTAGGATTTCCTTTGTTTCAATTCCTAGATATTTACCAATCCCATGATTAATGTGTACAACAAAGTCACCAGGCTTTAACTCCATGTAGTTCTTGATGCGCTCAGCATTGCTCATGTTTTGATTTACTTTGCGAGCTTTGCGCTGCTTTGCTGTAAAGACTTCTCCCTCTGTAACAACAACCATTTTGCTTAATGGCATTTCAAAACCGCTTTGAATATTTCCAATAATAATAGTAGGTCGGCCTGGAGGAATGGTTCTTACCTCTTCTAGCAGCAAATCAGCTTCCATCTCATAATCATCTAAAACTCGCTCCAAACGCTTGGCGCGCTCCGCATCAGCAGCAGCGAAGATAATTTGATGTTGACCCTTTATCCATCGTTGCAATTCGCTTTTTAATACGTTCATTTGCCCATGAAAATTTTGCATCGTACGACAGTTCATGTTGACGATATTTTGTGGATGCGTTTTTGGGGTTTGACGTAAAAATAGCGATAAATAAATAATCTGTCTCTTCTGCCCATGAATGAGCTCATCATACGACTGTGACAGAATAAGATTAGACATAAAATCGCCTTGTTCGATACGACCAGTAATCCATTCTGATTCGTCCTTTTGCAATTGTACAGCAGTATCAATGACACGGGACGGTTCATCAATAATCATTAACGTATCAGAAGGCAGGTAGTCTAGGATGGTTTCCATCTCAGGATACAGAACGGATAAATAGCTGTATAGATTAGCTGGTCGGCTACCCTGGCGCATTAATTCAATATCGCGCCCTATCTGCTCCATCAATCTTTCTTTTACAGCCTCATCCTTGGTGTTACCTAATGTTTCACCTAGTTTTTTCTCTAAATAAGCAGCACTCTCTACGAGTTTCGATGAAAAAACAATTGTCTCTTTTACCGGGCCGATCATATATTGTTCTAAATGTTCTTGAGAACGCTGTGTACCCATATCAAATGTTCGAATGGAATCAATTTCATCATCAAAGAGCTCAATTCGAATCGGCCAGTCCGAATCAACAGGAAATAAGTCAACGATTCCGCCACGAATACTTAATTCGCCTTTACGTTCAACCATCTCAACTCGTTCGTAGCCTAATTCGACCATTCTCTCTAAAAAGTCTTGTAAATCTAAAGTTCCTCCACGACTTACAGTCATTTGAGCCTCTTTCCATACATTGTGAGGTACAGTCAAGCGGCGAATACCTGCAAAAGGAACAACCAAAATACCCGTGAAGCCATTCGCTAAACGGTTAAATACTTGAATGCGTTGTGCTAATGTCTCTGGACTCGCAATGGCCATTTCTGACCCAATCAGCTCATTACCCGGATAAAGCATGACTTCCTCTGGGGAAAGCAGCTCTGCTACGTCCTCATACACTTTTTGCGCTTGAAACATATTATGCGTCACGATACACAGGGGGCGTTTACTCTCTTGATAAACGGCTGCCATGAAAATATGACGAGCGGAACCAGATAGTCCGGCCATCAACTGTTCATGTAAACCCTGTGACAAACCAGCAAGAATGGTTCCGAAATTGGAATCTTCTTTTATACGATTAATGATGACTTGCATCCCTAATCTCCTCTCCAACCTTACTCTCCTATTACTACATAGGTTACAGCACTAAAACTGCGGCGCAGATCAACCTTCCCACATCGCAGTTTGTACGAAAAAGTTATTTATTTATTCAATCGATAAAAATCCACAGGTAGCCTTAGCTTCTAAAAACTAGGCTACCTTAATATTCATGCCTTGTCATTGTGAAAGGTAAAAACGGCTTGCTATTGCAGCGGATTACCTACAACCGACAAATCAGGATTTTGATCAAGGGCTTCTTTACAATAGTCACAAACAACGCGAACAACTGTATTCCCTACCTCATCCTTGGATATTATATGTTGGCGCTCCTGTTGGGTCAAGAATTGAAAGCCTAGCTGCCATTCGGAGACATTCGATTGCTGAATTTCCCCCACCTTCATGCCACAACAACGACATACATAGCGGTAACTCATATGATTACCCCCTAAGTGAAAATATAGTACTTTCTTCCACTTAGTATAGGCATATTATAGCTATTCGATACTGCACCTATCCACGTATTGGATTATAGCGATTCATAACCGTCAGGAAGCTATCACCTTTGATCCAATCTTCACTGGCTTTTGCTGCTGATTGAATTGCATCTTGGATATGCGGCCACTCGCTTTTTGGAAATGAGTGCAGTACATAGTCACTCACACTTTTGCCCGGTTCTGGACGATCAATACCAATTTTGATGCGGCTAAAATCTTGTGTGCCTAAATGAGCAATAATGGATTTAATCCCGTTATGGCCTCCTGCACTGCCCTTTTCCCGCAGTCTCAGCTTGCCTACCGGTAAGTCAAGATCATCATAGATGACAACTATATCCTTTGCTGTCAGTTTATAAAAAGAAACGATTTGACCTACCGTTTCTCCAGATAGGTTCATGTAGGTTTGTGGTTTTACTAATAAAACCTTCTCTCCCTGTACATTTCCCTCTCCTATAATTCCACGAAATTTCATCGTGCTTAACGGAATTTGTAATTCTTTACTTAATGTATCTATTGCAAGAAACCCTACATTATGTCTGGTATCCTCATATTGTTTACCAGGGTTCCCTAACCCAATGATGACTTTCAATGAAATTACCTCCAAGCAAAATAACCTACTTATTCCATTGTACATGAATGTAAGCCTTTTAAAAAGCAAGGGAAGTCGACTTCTTCCGTCAAAAAACGGCATGTCCATACATAAAAGAGCCTCCCAAAGGAATTGGGAGGTCACTGGTTATACTTTTTCCGCTTCGGGTACAGGAGCTTTTGCTTGTTCTGCAACTTCCATAGCGCTTTGCTGAGCTTCAATGGATTCATCCGATTTTGCTTTTGGCGGAAGCACGCTTATGACTACTTCCAGCTCGTCAAGATGCACGTCTACGTTTGGAGGTATTTGCAAATCTTTAACAAGTACAACATCTCCTATATGTAGCCCATCTGTATCTACAGTGAGTGTTGCTGGGATATCTGCAGGTAAGCAGGAGATTTCTACACTGTGACGAACCAATGTAGCTGCTCCCAATTCAGGATCTCCCGTCATCGTAATAGGCACAGACGTATGAATTTTTTCCTTCATGTCTATTTGTCTAAAGTCAGCGTGCAAAATCCTGCCTTGAACTGGATGTCTTTGAAGCTCATACACCATCACGTTATATTCATTTCCATCTACCTGTAGCGTAAAGGGAACGTTAGTGGTTTGCGTACGTAAGACTTGATCCAGCTCAAGCGCAAGTATCTTGACTTCCTTATTTCCTACATCCGTTCCGTATAACACCGCAGGAACCCAGCCCTCACGACGAATCGCTTTAGCTGTTGTTTTATCTTGAGCTGTACGTACCTCTGCTTTAATTGCTACCAATATAAAAACCTCCTCTGACCAAGTAGATCTAAGACAGTTCTAGCTTGTCCAGAGGAGGTAATGAATATCAACTATACTGTAATTTTAATCGAACAATTTACTAATTGACAATTCTTCGTGAACACGAATAATCGCTTCTCCAATTAATGGAGCCACAGATAATACCTTCACCTTATCAATTAATTTGTCCGAATCTAAAGGAATCGTATTTGTAACAATCAATTCCTTAATCTTGGAATTTTGGATACGCTCTATGGCAGGACCAGAGAGAACAGGATGTGTGCAACAAGCATACACTTCACGAGCCCCTGCATCTACCAATGCATTAGCAGCTAAAGTAATCGTTCCGGCTGTGTCAATGATATCGTCAATGATGATAGCTGTTTTACCTTCAATGTTACCAACAATATTCATAACCTCAGCTACGTTTGGTTCAGGACGGCGTTTATCAATGATGGCAATTGGTGCTTCTAATCGTTCAGCCAGCTTACGAGCACGTGTAACTCCTCCGTGGTCTGGTGATACAACAACAACGTCTGAGAGATTTTTCTCTTGGAAATATTTAGCCAAGATTGGAACTCCCAACAGATGATCTACAGGGATATCAAAGAAGCCTTGGATTTGTGTCGCGTGTAAGTCCATTGTAATCACACGCTGTGCCCCTGCTGTTTCGATAAGATTTGCAACTAATTTCGCTGTGATAGGATCACGAGAACGCGCTTTGCGATCTTGTCTTGCATATCCATAATAAGGAATCACAACATTAATGCTTTTGGCAGAAGCACGTTTTAGAGCGTCGACCACAACCAGTAACTCCATTAGGTGTTCGTTAACTGGTGCGCAAGTAGGTTGGATAATGAATACGTCTGATCCACGCACACTCTCATTTAGCTTGATTTGGCACTCACCGTCACTGAATCTTGCTGTCTCCATGTTGCCCACGTTTAAGCCGATATGTTCAGCAATCTCCTGAGCCAATTTAGGATTGGCACTGCAAGTGAAAACCTTCAGCTTCGGGTCACGATAATTAGCCATCTTGTTAAAAGCCTCCCGTTATTCTTATTCGCTTTGTTTACGTGGTAGTTTTACCGCGTAGTCCAGTTTATTGGTTTGGCGTTCACGCGCAATGGCAAACGCTCCATCTGGTACATCTTGATTAATGGTCGAGCCAGCAGCAACGTAAGCATCATGACCTACCGTCACAGGAGCAACTAGGTTAGAGTTGCATCCGATAAAGGATCGATCGCCTACTATCGTCTTATGCTTTTTCGCCCCATCATAATTCACGGAGATTGTTCCGCATCCAACATTAACACTCTGACCAATCTCAGCATCTCCTAGGTAGCTGAGATGAGGAATTTTACTTCCTGCACCAATTTTAGCATTTTTCAGCTCCACAAAATCTCCAATTTTTACATTTGAGCCAATATGTGTTTGCGGTCGTACATAAGCAAACGGACCAACTGTAGCCTGTTCATCCACTTGGCTGTCCACTAATACGGAATAAGAAATGCTTACGCCATCCGCCACTTGCATATTGGTTAATTCAGTTTGTGGACCAATTTTGCAGTCTGTGCCAATAACCGTTTTTCCTCGCAAATAGGAATTCGGTTCAATTATTGTGTCGGCTCCAATCACTACATCTGCTTCAATATAGGTAGAAGCTGGATCAATGATAGTAACACCGTTCTTCATGTGTTCAACAGCAATGCGTTTACGCATATAAGCTTCTGCCTCAGAAAGCTGAACGCGATCGTTAACCCCCATTGTTTCATCTGGGTCTTCGGCAGCATAAGCCGATACTTTCTCGCCCGCTTCTCGTAGAATACCCACACAATCGGTGATATAGTATTCATTCTGAGCATTATCATTCTTCACCTTGGATAATGTTTCCCAAAGCTTCCGATTATCAAAGCAATAAATACCTGTGTTAATTTCTGCAATATTACGTTCCTCGTCTGTTGCATCCTTGTGCTCAACGATGCGTAACACTTCATTTCGTTCATTTCGAACAATGCGACCATATCCGGTTGGATCGGCCATTAAAGCGGTTAAAACGGTAGCAGCAGCGTTCTGCTCTTCATGATAAGCCAATAGCTTGGTAAGCGTTTCCTTTGAGAGCAATGGCACGTCCCCATATAAAAGCAAAGTCGTTCCCTCTTGATCCTGCAAGAAATCTTTGGCTTGCAAAGCTGCATGACCTGTTCCCAATTGTTCTGCTTGCATGGCGTATTGAACACGGTCTTGTAGCGTTTCACGAACTTTATCAGCTCCGTGTCCTACTACTACAACTACATCGTTTACTTGCATGGAAGCCAAAGTATCCACAACATGCTGAACCATTGGCTTGCCGCATACAGGATGCAGTACTTTATACAATTTGGATTTCATACGTGTTCCCTGACCAGCAGCAAGAATTACCGCATGTATAATAGACATGTTAACCCTCCAACATACTGAAGTTCCATCATGACTATATCTTAAAATAGGTGTTCATTTCAAGACATGATGAAACTTTTCCTGTTTGATAACACTTAATAAAACAACTACTATTTAAATAACATACTCTATTTTATTCAAAATACAAGGAGGATGAAATGAGTACAGATGTATATATATTGACAGGTTATCTAGGAAGTGGAAAGACGACTCTGCTACAGCAGCTCCTAGCTTATCTGCGTGATCAAAGCAGTAATGTCGTTGTTATGATGAACGAAATAGGAGAAGAGGATGTAGATGGGGAGCAAGTCGAGGGATTTGGTTTTCCCGTAAAAAAAATGCTCAATGGATGCATTTGTTGCTCCATTCGTGGAGAGCTGACAGAAAATCTAAAGGAAATAATGCAAAATATAAAACCAGAGCACCTCATCATTGAAACAACAGGTGCAGCTGACCCCATTGAAGTAGTCGATGCCATGACGCATCCCGAGCTTTATGACAGAATGAATTTAAAAGGAATTATCAGCGTCATAGATGCTTCGAGGTATTTAGAGCTGACTTCTTTCTTTCAAGCTGGCGGGGCGTTGATTAAGACCATTCGCAATCAGGTAAAATATGCAGATCTTTTAATCATAAACAAAGTTGATTTAGTGGAGGAAGACATCTTAACAAAAGTAAAAGCAAAGCTTCAGGAAACAAACTCTCATGCCCCTATGCATGTAACGATCCGGACAGAAATGGATCTGGAGAAGCTGCTACAGGTAAAACGACTGGCTCAAACCAAAGAGATGTCAAACACAACCTCTATCCCTGTACAAAAAACGATCGGCCGATTTTCTCCATTAGATAAATTAAAGCAAACATTAGGACTTAAAACAAACCAGCCTTCCCTTTTTCACTCGATTGATACTTTTTCATATCATTTCAAGGGACCCGTTGACGCTGAAGCCTTTGAAGATTTTTTGTATGATCTTCCCAAAACCATCTACCGGGCAAAAGGATACGTGCAATTTATTGGACAAGACGATCTGATTTCTTTCCAGCAAACTCAAACACAGGTACATTTATTTCCCTTTCGCAATTTCGGGCCAAAAATGGTAGCAGTTTTCATTGGAGAAGGATTTGATAAGGACAATATTATAGAAGCTCTCGAAAAATGCTACCGCACTTCATAAATTAACCATTTATGCCAAAAAATAAAAAAGCACCTAAAAAACAGGTGCCCTTTTATTTCATTTTTCATTAATTTCAGAATTAGGACGTTTGTAAAATGCCTAGGCATTCACCGAATACAGGGCGAATGCCAGCTCTTCTTCATCATGCTCCCGCTTCAATCTGCGCTTCTTCTTCAACTCCGACACGCTCATATTCAGATAGAACTGCTGCCTGAATTTTTTCGCGAGTTGTTGAAGAAATTGGGTGGGCAATATCTCGGAATTCACCATCAGGAGTGCGTTTGCTAGGCATAGCCACAAACATTCCGTTGTTCCCATCAATTACACGGATATCATGAACCACAAACTCGTGGTCAATGGTAATTGAGGCAATCGCTTTCATTCTGCCGTCCGTATTAACACGGCGAAGTCTTACATCAGTTACTTCCATCATGTTCACTCCCTTTATCTATGTCGGATAGCCTATATTTTCAACGTGATGGTTAAATATTCCTGCTTTGTTTTCCGAAAAATTGTAAAAAATATTTTTATCTGGCTTTTCTTTATTTTGATATAGAAAAGGGTCCCATGCATAGCTACGCTATCAGGACCCATTTATCTAGTGCATTATTCTTCTTTATTGGAAAAATAACTACCTAGTTCAATCATTATTTGTTTTTCTTTGACATCTACTTCTTGAAGCTTTGCAAGGGAAATATAATCTTCAATTAAACGATCTGCATCATCTGCTGTTTCTACAAACACGCCACAGCCCACAACTGTAGCTTTAAACTCCTGCAATAAGTCCATCATACCCTGAATGGTTCCACCTGCTTTCATGAAATCATCCACTATGAGGACACGAGACTCCTCTGGGAGTGCTCGTCTGGCAAGAGACATCGTCTGAATACGTTTACTGGAGCCAGATACGTAATTGATACTTACTACTGAGCCTTCTGTTACCATATTGTTTCTTCTTACCACCACCACAGGGACATTCAAAAAGCTTGCAGTCGCATAAGCGAGTGGAATACCCTTTGCCTCTACCGTCATTACCACGTCTACATCGCTTTGACGAAAAGCTGAGGCAAGTAGCTTCCCAATATGATTTAAGGTTTTGGGATCGCCAAGAATATCAGACATATACAAATATCCGCCTGGCAGTAAACGCTCAGGTTTAGCCAATTCCATAATCAATGTTTCCATAAACGCTGCGGCATGTTCATGAGTGGTTCGCGGGATGTATTTAACTCCTCCAGCCGCACCTGCTACCGTGCGTAGGTCACCGATTCCCTGAGACTCAAATGCTTCTTTGATAATGGACAAGTCTTCACTGATAGAGGACTTGGCAGAACCATATTCTTCTGAGAAATATGTCAGGGGAATCAATGTGTGTGGATGAGCTAACAAATGCTGCGTCATATCCACTAACCTCGCGCTTCTGCGCAATTTTCTCATCAATTCTTCCTCCAAACAAAAAGCCGTATATTATTACCATAATGTAACATTAATGTACGTGTTTAATCAAGTATTTCCATCTCTGATTCGCCTAACATTCGGACTGCATACACATCTTTGACAAAACCTCGCAATGCATTATAGATCCGATGCACTTTAGCTTCTTTTTGTACCAAAGCAAATACAGTGGGACCACTTCCTGACATCAGTACACCATCTGCCCCTGATTCTAGCATAAGCTCTTTAATTTGGCGGACTTGAGGATAACGATTAAGTGTAACCTCTTCCAAGACATTACCCAAAGATCTTGCCATTAAAGAAAAATCCTGCTCGCTTATAGCTTGTAGCATCTCTTCTGTCTTTGGATGCTTCTTAATTTGATCGACCCGCAAATTTCCATATACATCTGCTGTGGAAACTCCGATCGGTGGTTTGGCCAATATCACCCAGCAGGGGGTGGGACTGATCATATGTCTGAGTTTTTCTCCTCGACCTTTAGCCAGGGCTGTACCTCCGTACACACAGAAGGGCACATCAGAACCGATCTCCTCCCCAATCACAGCCAATTCATCCAGACTTAGCCTCAAATTCCACAAACGATTCAAGCCTCTTAGCGTTGCAGCTGCATCACTGCTTCCTCCTGCTAAACCTGCGGCAACAGGAATTTGTTTATCTATATAGATATGAACTCCTTTATTGACCGAATAACGCTCTTGTAATAGCTTGGCAGCCTTGTATGCATGATTTCGCATATCATTTGGAACAAAGCTTGCGGAACAATCGATTAGGATATCTCTTGACTCCAACAATGTCAGGTCAACGCGATCAGCCAAGTCAACCGTAGTCATAACCATTTCAACTTCATGATAACCATCTGGTCGCTTGGAGAGTACGTCCAATGTAAGATTTATTTTTGCGGGAGCTTTGATTGAAACTCGCACCGTGTTCACCTCAGCTTATCCTAATCTCTTCTTCTGATTTTATCACAGGCAGAAATAAGCTTGCCACTTGCGAGAGGGAAAGTCAATAAGAAACAAAAAAGCCGAGGGGGATTCCCTGCGGCTTTTGGATGTCAGTAAGTTATTTTATCGATTGTCTAGCTAATGCTTCCTCGGCAATTTCAATTGCTCGTTTCACCATGTTACCAGCATCGCGGGTTGTGATACCACCCCAGCCTTCGCTTTTGACGGTGTCGTAAAAGCCCAGTTCCTTGGCCAATTCATATTTGAACTCCTCGGACATGATGCCTCTTCTTCGACTCATCGTGCTTCAGCCTCCTTTACTTACTGACAAGGTTAGTATGATCAGTAAAGGGTAAAACAAAACAGTAGAACATAGGCTCTACTGTTGAATAAAGGTAATCTTTATATGTGTATCGTCTCGACATACCATTAGTTCTACGGTTTCCGTCAAAATATCAGCATAGCTGTAAGAAACTCGTTCAAATAACTGGTCGTCATCAAGCTTAACTACAAATACTGAGGGGTATGTCTCTTCTAGGATGCCAGTCCTTTCGACGGTCTTACGACGACCGCCATTGGCCTTGAGCATGATACGTTCTCCAATGTGTCCGTCCAAACTGCGTTTAATATCAACTAACGCGTTCCTAGCCATTCCAATTATCCACCTCGCTTATGTACAAGTATAACAGCCTATACTTAGTTTGTCAAACAAACGAAAAATTATATCAACCAAAGGAGCTTTTTGTCAATGAATTTTTTAGGACATTTATGTCAATTCTCATCGAAAAATATCTCTTCTTACATAAAAATGCCCTATCCTTTTCGTGAGGGATAGGGCATACACTTATTTTATCTGTAGGCGGTGAATGGTATTGGCTAATGTCGCAAATTCCTGAATAGAAAGCGTCTCTCCACGTCTGCTTGGCAAAATGTCGGCTTCTTCTAGCGCTTGCAGGGCCTGCTCCTTCTTTTCTTTACCGAAGTAGTTGGTAACTAAGTTATTCAGTAAGGTTTTGCGTCTTTGAGCGAAGGAAGCCTTTACAACCCGGAAGAATAGCTTTTCATCTGCTATCTCTACGATTGGTTGCTTGCGAATAGACAGCTTAATGACCGCTGAATCAACATTAGGCCTTGGAATAAATACGCTGGCTGGCACAATCATCTCTATGCTCGTCTCCGCATAGAATTGAGCTGCTACACTCAGCGAGCCATAATCCTTCGTACCAGGTTTAGCAGCAATACGCTCTGCCACTTCCTTTTGGATCATGACAACAATATGATCAAGCTGGATACCAGATTCTAACAACCCCATGAGAATTGGTGTCGTTACGTAATAAGGCAGATTAGCTACCACACTGACTCCGCTACACCCAGATAGGTGCTCTTCTATAAGAGCAGCTACGTCCAGCTTCAATACATCTCCATGTACCACTGTGATATTGTCGTAAGGAGTAAGTGTATCCTCCAAAATTGGCAGGAGACGTTGGTCGATCTCTATCGCCATTACTTTTCCCGCTGCCCGACAAAGCTGCTCAGTCAAGGCTCCAATACCTGGCCCTATCTCAATAACAGCTTTATCCTTAGAAAGCTCTGCAGCATCTATGATGTTATGCAAAATGTTAATATCGGTTAAAAAGTTTTGTCCCAAGCTTTTTTTGAGGGAAAAGCCGTACTTCTCAATGATCTCCCGCGTTCTGGTTGGAGTTGCGATATCTTTATATCCAGCCGTCATCTATTAGCTTCCCCCTTGTTCTGAATCAATCTGGTCCACAGCAGCATCAAACTCCGCCTTACTGATTTGAAACATGTTTAACCTTTTACCTAATTGTTTAGCGTTAGAGTAACCGATACCCAATATCTCTCCTAATCGGGTGCGACGATGCTTGGTGTCCATTCCGGCTACCATTCCGGCTTGCACGAGGTGCTCCAAGGTAATTTCCCCTTGCCCCTCTAGGAACTCGGTTTTTACATCAGCCAGAGCCTGTCTAATGGCTTCCGGTGTTGCATGCTCCACACCAAGATTACTTCCCTTTTTTCTAGCATCCTCTTTTTTAATAAAAGCATGCTTGCATCCGGGCACAGATTGGCTGACAATTTTTCTAATGCGCTCACCCGGATAATCTGGATCGGTAAACACAATCACACCGCGTTTCTGTTGTGCCATCTTTATTTTTCGAAGGGTTACCTCGTTGATTGCGGAACCACCTGTCTCGATGGTATCAGCATCGACTGCCCGCTTAATTGCGGCCGTATCGTCTCGTCCTTCCACCACGATAACCTCTTTGATCTTCATCCGTTAATCCATCCTTCGTTCTTGTAGTACTTGCTTGCAAAAAAACTTTTTTTATTTGTCCTAAAATAGGAAACGAAAGCAAGCTTACTTGCGTATAAGAAGTATAGAGATTCAAACAGCTTACCACATTTATGCACAAAACAAAAGACAGGAGAAACTCCTGCCTTTTTCTAAAGTAGATGTTACGGCAACTTCGGGCCGATTACATGTACCTTGTATCCTTTTTTACGACCGAATCTCATTGCCTCAGATTCGCTGCCCAAATATACATCCATCTTGTGCCCTTTGATGGCCCCACCGGTATCCTCCGCACGACGATAACCGATGCCCTCAATGTAGACCCACCAGCCTAATGGAACCAATTTGGGATCGACTGCCACTGTTTTTCCGACTGTAGCCTTTACACCCATTGCTGTTCTTCCGTATCCGCCGCCAGCGTTCGGAGCATAGGCTGTAAGAGTTACGTTATTCAAGACGCGTTTTGCGCGAATATCTTTTCCACCACGCGAAGGTAGGGAAGCCGCCATAACTTCTTGTTTCTTCGTACCCACTGCCAAAACGCGGTCTTGTTTTTCTGTTACCACGTCGGTTTTGACCAATTTGCGGGATACCTCTTTGCCATTCTCAAAGACCACACTATAGTGCAAAATAGCTTTCCCAGCTTGACCTTTTTTTAGTTCACGCACTTCGCCTTTGTTGAGGGAAGTGTCTTTTTGGCGTATTTCTCGAAAAGCGATATCTTTATTAACCTGAACTGCTTTTTCTTCTACCCTAATGACAGAAATTTCCGTATCTTTCGTCAGCTTTGAATCTACAGATGGATTTATTTTATCCTTCTGGCTTACTTTGACACCTGCATCCGCCAATGCACCGGCTACTGTACGTTTTGTTGTATGAACCACTGTCTTCTGTCCGGCAATTTGGACAGGTATTGCCCAGCTCGTTTGCAAATCAACGGTCATGGCTTTTTCAACAGATGTGTCCAAGCCTGGTTTAATACTATCTTTATCAGTAATTTGAATTTGTTTTTCTTGTAATAATTGTTCAACCGTTTTTGCCGTAGTCGTGATGTCCTGGGATACCCCATCAATGACTAGCGTTACTTGCTTTGGCTGGGTAGATAGGTTAAAGAAGTAGATACCCACTGATAACAACACAAAGGTTGCAGCTCCTAAAATCGAGAGGAGCAATCGATTGTGCGGTACCCAGATTTTACCTAATTCCATTCCCCACACTCCTTTTTTAAGCCTGAGAAGGATATTATATCACTTTTTTTCTTTTGTCAAATTCTCCCCCTTTTCCTCTCCAGATTGTGCGGCTGACTTTTTTACGGAAAATCCAGCTATTTCTGTGTTTCTCAACATGTCTTTTACCTTACCAAATAAGCCACGGAGAATGAAAGCAGTTTTCTGTCGAGCAATTCTGTCGATTCCTCTTTTTCGTTCGACAGGACACTAATTTCGCTTTAAAAAAGCGAAAAAAAGGGAACCTACGAAAACATGTTATGTCAATATGCAGTTTGATAGAACGCATATATAATTTTTACTCATTGCCCAGAGATCATGTGACAATCTTGTAACAAAAAAATAAAAACCCATTAAAAGTTTATATATAGTGATACTTTTTAAAATTTTAATAAAATATGCACTTTATGTATCTGCTTATATTTGGTTTCACTACATTTTGTTTACCAATAATGGAAAATGGACAAGTAAAAATCCTTTCATTAGTTTTAAATATATTAAAAATTCACTTCCACTAATCTAGTGAATTTTTATCGCTTTTTTTTACAAAAATAAAAGAATTTTCTTGAGATCTTTTTCCAAACATTCTATATAAAGTACTTACTAGAAAGCTACTTTTTAACGTCCAAACAACAACTTTCCATAAAAAAACCTGATCAATTTCCAGATGAAATCGATCAGGCTTACGCGTTCCTTCATTATAATACAGTTTCTCTAATGTTAAACAAACGGCGCGCATTATTAGCTGTAATCTTTGCCAATTCCTCATAAGGCAGTCCATGGATTTGAGCCATCTCTTCAGCAACAAATTTGACATACGCTGATTCATTGCGCTTACCTCTAAATGGATGAGGTGTTAAATATGGACAGTCTGTTTCAATCAAAATACGCTCAAGCGGGATTTTTGCTGCCACTTCTTTTGGTCTTTTCGCATTTTTAAAAGTGAGAGGGCCGCCAAACGAGATATAAAAATTCATATCCAGGGCCATTTTAGCCAACTCATAGCTACCAGAGAAGCAATGCATAATACCGCCTACTTCCCCTGCTTTTTCTTCTCGCAGAATATCGATAATATCCTGATGTGCATCACGGTCATGAATAATAATCGGCATTTGTAATTTTCGAGCCAGACGAATCTGTTTACGGAATACCTCTGCTTGTACATCACGTGGTGACGTATCCCAATAATAGTCCAGCCCCATTTCTCCCAGCCCAACAACCTTAGGATGTTTACTCAATTCTTCTAACCATTCCAGGTCTTGTTCCTTCATAGTAATAGCATCTTGTGGATGCCAGCCAACAACCGCGTAAATAAAGTCGTACTTCTCAGCCAGCTCCATTGTTGTAGGGATTGTCTCGCGGTTAAAACCAACGTTTACGATCGTACTTACTCCATTCTCCTTCGCACGAGCAATTACCTCATCGCGGTCCTCATCAAATTGTTCTGCATTCAAATGCGCATGTGTATCAAACAGCATAGATTTCCCTCCTTTATTTCATAACCTGTATTGAGATCATCTACCGTTACGATCATAATCAAAAAGGCAAGCAGTGCGAACGCCACACAAGGCTTCCGCACTGCTTTTAAACAACAATTCCTCTTATTTATTAGCCTGTGCTAGTGTTATTTTACAACAGAACCATTTGGCATGCTGGCATCAACCGTAGAAACAGTCAATTGGTCACCATGAGAAGCTGCTAAAATCATACCCTGAGACATTTCTCCACGTAATTTTACAGGCTTCAAGTTTGTTACTACGATAACCTTTTTACCAACCAATTCCTCTGGCTTGTAATATTTCGCAATACCTGAGACGATTTGGCGTTGTTCATCACCCAAATCAACTTGTAAAACTAGTAGCTTATCTGCATTTGGATGCGCAGCACATTCTTTTACCTCTGCTACACGTAATTCAACTTTTGCAAAATCATCAATTCCGATCAAATCTTTTGATTCAGAAGACTTTTCTTTTGCTTCAACTGCTTCTTTTTTCTCTTCGTTCACTTTGCCTTCCCCTTTCAATGCATCCTGTTTCTTTTTATTCTCTTCTGCTTGCTTGCGAGCTTCTGCTGTGCTTGCATCAATAAAAGCTAGCTCCTGTTCAACGTCAAGGCGTGGGAATAACAATTCTCCGCCGCGATTTACCTTGATTCCAACCGGCAATCTTCCCCATTCACCAGCTTGTTCCCAAGTCAATATAGCCGCTTGTTCTGCAATACCTAGCTGCGCCCAAATTTTAGCTGGAGTCTTGGTCATAAATGGTTGCAACATAATAGAAGTAATGCGAATACTTTCCGCTAAATTATACATAACAGTAGCTAGACGCTCTTTATTTTCTTCTGATTTAGCCAAAGCCCACGGTTGTGTTTCATCAATGTATTTATTCGTGCGGCTAACTAGATCCCACAGATGGCTTAGTGCATTACTAAAGCGCATTTCGTCTAAATGCTCTTCTACAAGCTTTTTCGTTTCAAGCGCCTGCTTAATTAATTGATCATCAAATTCCCCTGATTGACTTGGACTTGGAATAATGCCCTCGAAATATTTTTCAATCATGGCAATCGTACGACTGACCAAGTTACCTAGATCGTTTGCCAGGTCGTAATTTAAGCGTTGGATAAAGCTTTCTGGTGTAAACACTCCATCCTGACCAAAGGCGATCTCGCGGAGCAGGAAGTAACGAACACCATCAGAGCTATAGCGCTCAATTAAGAATTTAGGATCGATAACATTTCCTTTTGATTTGGACATCTTGCCATCCGGCATTAATAACCAGCCATGACCAAAAATTTGTTTCGGCAATGGAAGATCCAACGCCATCAGGATGATTGGCCAATAAATCGTATGGAAACGGAGAATATCCTTTCCTACTAAATGAACATTAGCAGGCCAGTAGCGCTGATACTTTTCATCGTTATCGGATAAGTAACCAAGCCCTGTAATATAGTTAGCAAGCGCATCAATCCATACATAAATCACATGCTCTGGATCTGTTGGCACCTTTACGCCCCAATCAAATGTGCTACGAGACACACTCAAATCCTGTAAGCCAGGTTTTAAAAAGTTGTTTACCATCTCATTGCGACGAGATTCAGGCTGGATAAAATCAGGATTTGCCTCAATATGAGCAAGGAGTTTGTCTTGATATTTGGACATACGGAAGAAATAGTTTTTTTCCTTTACTTTTTCAACAGGGCGTCCGCAATCTGGGCAGAAGTAGCCTTTATCGGTTTTCGCCTGAGTTTCAGTCCAAAATGCTTCATCTGGCACACAGTAGTAGCCTTCATATTCACCTAGATAAATGTCACCTTGATCGACTAAGCGTTTAAAAATCTTTTGAACGATAATTTCATGTCGTTCCTCTGTCGTACGGATAAAATCATCATAAGAAATGTCTAGCTTCTGCCATAGGTCCTTAATCCAATCAACTACAGGATCAATAAACTGCAAAGGAGCTAGGCCTTCTGCGGCAGCTCGTTCCTGTAATTTTTGACCGTGCTCGTCTGTACCTGTGAGATAGTATACATCGTAGCCGCGCAATCTTTTGTAACGGGCCATCGCATCTGCAGCAATGGTTGTATAAGCATTCCCGATATGTAGCTTATTACTTGGATAGTAAATAGGCGTTGTAATATAAAATGTTGGCTTTTTTGTCATGTCATACACCCTCCTAATATGTTTTTACACATACAAAAAAGACTCCTCCCCTAATTGGGACGAGTCTTGTACTCGCGGTACCACCCAAATGCTCCGTTCCTTCACAGAAACGGACTCGGTAAGTAGTCAACAGCTACTCTCCTATAACGCAGGAATACGTCGCTCCTTATCCGCCATCACTACAATGACCGTTCATGAACGAAACTCAAGGACCATCTTCCACTTCCTTCACTTAACTGGCTTTCACCTACCCCAGCTCTCTAAATAAGCTTTTGAAAGTGTACTCTTCCCGTCAACGTTTACTATTAAAATGATACTTCTATTGTATACTAAATTATCTGTTCATAAACGTAATGTCAAGGGATTTACGATAGGTTTCTTTTTCGCCAAAAAAATGTCGAATCTCGACATATAATTCGACATTTTTCTATATTAATATCCATTATTAGGTTAATTTGTCGTATGACATTTTCCATCTTTTATGAAAAAAGATTTCTGACAGATTCATATACAAAGGGGTTTTTAGCCTCTAATTTCATATAATTATTACTGATATTTCGTGATTATCACGTTTTATTCGTACAAATTGTAATAATTGTAAAAATGCCATTGACACCTTTGGTAATCACTGGTATCATAAGCTATAATAAATTGTCGAATATTGACGATTAATAGATAAATATTCGGTATTCATCGATACAGGATCCACCCACTTTTTTTAAGAGTTTGAGAGGAGCTTGAAGGGTATGAAATCAACTGGTATTGTAAGAAAAGTAGATGAATTAGGACGTGTTGTTATTCCAATTGAACTTCGTCGTACACTTGGAATTGCAGAAAAGGATGCTCTAGAAATCTTTGTTGACGGAGAACGCATCATCCTTAAAAAATATGAACCAGCTTGTATTTTCACAGGAAACGCTGAGGATTTGGTATATTACAAAGGAAAAATGATCAGCAAAGCTTGTATTGAAGAGATGGCATCTATGCTTGACGAGAGTTCCCAACCGAAATAATAATAAAAGGCTATTGCTCCAGATAATGAGCAGTAGCCTTTTTTTTGAATATTTGCTGTCATTCTTCTCAATTAGTCTTGGTGGTATTCATTATACACTTCTCTGCGTGTCAGCTTTCGATCTTCAGCCGTTCTTTTACATGCTTCCTTAACAGACATTCCCTGTTCGATATAATGTTCTACATGTTCTTTTAGACCAAAGTCGCTCCACCAAACCTCTGTTTCTTCTTCCGTTAAAGGCTGGCCATTATAGCCAGAAACAATTATGCAAAACTCTCCTCTAATCTCTGTTTGCTCTAGCCAGCCTATCAGCTCAGACATCGTGCCTCTGGCGAATTCCTCGTATCTTTTGGTCAGCTCTCTCGCCAGCACCGTCCCACGATCGCCTAATACCTCTTGCATAGCCGCTAATGTTTTCGTAATGCGATGAGGTGCTTCATAAAATAATAACGTTTCTGGGTAATGAGCTAAACGATCCAGCTCTACCTTACGTTGCTTTTTATCACGCGGTAAAAAACCGCAGAACACAAATTTTTCTGTCGGTAATCCAGAGGCAATCAAACCTGTTAATGCCGCGTTAGCACCAGGGATGGGAACGACCGTACAGCCAGCGTCAATTGCTTCTCGTACCAGGTCGGCTCCTGGATCAGAAATGGCGGGCAGGCCTGCATCACTGACTAGAGCAATGTTTTTTCCATCCAACAACCAGTTAATTAATTCCGGTCCACTAGATGCTTTATTGTGTTCATGATAGCTAAGTGTACGTTTCTCTATCTGAAAATGAGTAAGGAGCTTTCTGGTTTGGCGTGTATCCTCACAAGCGATCACGTCCACCTCACGCAATGTCTGCAAGGAACGGACTGTAATATCATCCAAATTTCCGATAGGTGTTGCCACTAGGTATAGGATACCTGTGCTTGTGTTTTGAGCAAAACTCTTTTGTATATTCATCTATCGTAACTCCTAAATGATTATTTCATCGAAGTAGATTAAACCGATGCATTACCGAATAAAATCAAGCTTTCCTTGGCCGAACGTTGAAGACGTTTAATTTGTTCTTCCCTTTTAAGTCCCCATGAACGATCAGCGCCTTCTTCCCAATACACCAGCTCAATCGGACAACGGCCTCTTGTATATTTGGCACCTTTCCCTATTCTATGCTGCTTAAGCCTACGCTGTATCTCTGTTGTGTATCCCGTATACAACGAACCGTCTGCACATTGTAACATATATACATAGTGACTTTTATGCGAGGGAATCTCGCTTTCCATAATAGATTTCATATAGTTCATCGCAGTACTCTTCCCCTTGCTTATACACAATCAGCGGTGGTTGTATCCGAAGCTCCGGTTTCCCTCCTCGTATCCCTTCCACAAGTACCATATTAGGTTCACTATCTTGGCGGGAATGCACGAACCGCATACGCTTAGGCTCGATACCATACATCCTCATGCCTGTAACAATATCTATCAGACGAGTTGCACGATGCACTAATGCCAGTTTCCCCCCATTCTTCAGCAGTCTGCTCCCAACCCGTAGTACATCATCTAACGTAAGATGAATCTCGTGGCGAGCTATAGCACGATGGTCATTTTTACTTGCTTCTCCTGCGATCGAAGGCATATAAGGTGGATTACAAGTGATGAGATCATATTTATTATCTCCAAATCTCTCCACCGCCTTGCGTACGTCGCCATGATGAATAGTAATACGTTCTTGCAATCCATTCATGATCACGTTACGTTCTGCCATATGAAACAATCGTTCTTGCAGTTCAATACCTTCAAATTCAGCAAATGGCGTTCTTGTACTCATTAATAAAGGAATGACTCCATTACCTGTGCAAAAATCTAATACTTTTCCCCTCTTAGGTACCTGTGCAAAACGAGCAAGTAATACTGCATCCATTGAAAAACAAAACACTTCATGGCTTTGAATGATTTTTAATTCGTAGGTTAACAAATCGTCAATCCGTTCTGTATCATACAAGGGGACTTGCTGTTTTTCTGTCATATTGTATCCTCTCTTACCAATCAGAAGGTAGTTATCCATCATTTTATCAGTAAAAAGCGACCCGTCTGTGTAAAAGACATCAGGTCGCTTTTGTTTTTCGTATCACTTGTGTCCACCGCTTAAAAAAGATAAGCAGAACAGGCAATCGCCTTCTTTTCTTATACTACCATAGTGTACGTTGCAAATATGAAATCCTTCCGCATATAGTCGCGCAAGATTATCATATCCTTCGCCCACTATTTTTTGATTGCCTACTACCTTTTGACTGGCTGCTGCCCTTTTTTGTTGGCCAGCACTTTGTTTTTTTGAAGTAGACTGATCGGCTCTTTTCTGGAATCGGTTACGCAAGTGTTCATTTTCAATGAGAAGCTGAGCATTCTCTTCCAAAAGTTTGACGATCACGTCTTTTAGGCTGCCAATCTCCTGATAGAGTTCGCCCACTCTCTCTTCCATGCTCGCGATTTTAGCGAAGATTTCCTGTTTCTCCAACTTCATCACCTCTCGCTACCCGTCCTCTATCCGATCTCTGGTCGACTTGTTACAATTTCATCAAAGGTAAACTCCATGACTCTTCCTACTTCTAGGAGATCAACCTGAGCCACTCTGCCTAAAATATTCAAGCTTACAACTCTGCCATCCCCCATTGGTGTTTTCACCCATGAGCTTAGTTCAGGTATTTCTTCCTTCGTTGTTTCGTAGTTATCATTTTCATACTTCAAACAGCACATGAGACGTCCACACAAACCGGAGATTTTAGCCGGATTAAGCGAGAGATTTTGATCTTTCGCCATTTTAATGGATACCGGTTCAAAATCACCTAAAAAGGTGGAGCAGCATAGCATTCGACCACAAGGTCCTATACCGCCAAGCATCTTAGCTTCATCCCGAACACCAATCTGCCGTAATTCAATGCGCGTACGAAACACCGCTGCTAAATCCTTTACTAATTCACGAAAATCAACGCGGCCGTCCGCTGTAAAATAAAAAATAATTTTATTCCGGTCGAATGTATATTCAACATCTACCAGCTTCATTTCCAGTTGATGTTCTCTAATCTTGGTTTGGCACACCTGAAAAGCATTTTTTGCAGCAGCGCGATTCTCATCGACTTGCCTAGCATCCGATTCATCGGCAATTCGAATTACTTTCTTTAAAGGAAGAACTACATCAGAATCTTCCACTGTCTTTTGTCCGATCACGACCTTGCCATACTCAACACCACGTGCTGTTTCAACAATCACGTGACTGTCTTTTTCTATCCGCATTTCGTCAGGATCAAAATAATATATCTTACCCGCTTTTTTAAAGCGGATTCCGACCACCTCGTACAAAATTTATCCCTCCTGGATATGAAGAACAAGTCGCTCTAACGCTAATTGTGGGTTAGCATTACGCTCTATCCGATTTCTTGTCTCCATGGCTACATCAATTCCTCGCAATATCTCGGTTTGAGCCCACTGCAAGGCCTGCTCTTCTAATGCATCCTGTTGGTCTATGTTGATGATGTTGGCCCTACGCCCTACTTGAATATAGAGGATATCTCGCAGCCAAAGGATGAGCAAATCCAGAAAGAGAGGAAGTTCTTCTTTTAATCTATCGTTACGTTGAAATTGATCTTGAATCGTAAACAGCGCTTGGGAATCACGTTGTTTCAAATCCCTTCCCAATTGTATCACCATAGCTTTAAGCTGTGCAAACCATTCTGATTGGCTTAATAGCCGTGCATCGTCCAGATTTGTTGTAATTTGGGAAGCAACTTGGGCAAGGCCCCGTGTAATTCCTTCGTTTACAAGCGATTGCACAATCATTTCAACCGGTAGAGGGTTGAATACTATTGTCTGACATCTGGATAAAATTGTGGGTAAAATGGCATGACTGTTTTCAGATAGCAACAAAGCAAGCACACCCGCTGGTGGTTCTTCTAAAAATTTCAGCAAGCTATTTGCCGCTTGGGTTGTCATTTTATCTACATGCTCTAGAATATAAACCTTATTCTTCGATTCAACAGCACGCATCTTCATTTCTTTTTGCAAGGCTCTAATTTGCTCTATTTTGACAGAGGCACCATCTGGAGAGATTTGATACACATCAGGATGGTTCCCTGATTGAATACGTTGGCAGTTCAGGCATGTCCCACAAGCGTCACCGGGCTGATCTAAGCAAAAAATGGATTTAGTCAAATGCCGAGCCACTTCCATTTTGCCTACCCCTTTTGGCCCCGTAAATAGGTATGCATGAGCCAAACGATCGTGCTTTATACTATTAGCTAAGACTTCTGCCACACGCTCTTGTTTTTTTGCTACATTACTCCAGCTCATTTATTGTCACCTAAAAATATAAATTGATTAGCATGCCTCTGATTTCACCAATTCGAGCAAGCATATCTATCAAAGGAGCCTGCTCGCTCAATAGATCGTCTGCCAATGCCAATAATTCGGCATCGATCTCTTTGATAATTTTATGAATGCGACCTCTTCCTCGGCGATTGGTTCCTTTACGCTCATCAAGAGCAATCCCAAACCGAACAGCTTCCTCCATAAATCGCTTGATAAGATTACGATACATATAGTAATCTCGTACATTGCGGGAGCGAGCCAAAATATCTCCGTGTTTATCTATTTCTGTAAGCAGCAGCTGAAGTCTTTCCTCGTTCAATCTCTGCCCTTCACCTTTAACCATATCTCGAAAGTTCATCTTTTCCACAGATACATCCCTGCGTTGACCTATCCCTTTTACTTCGAATGTAGGTCTGATGCCATTATCAATTTTCACTAGGTCCTCACTCCCGCTCACCTTTACCCGAAACTAAAAAGAATGGAAATGCTCTACGTCCATCACAAAAACGGCTGCGCCCCCCACTTGTACTTCAAGCGGATATGACAAAAATGAATCAACTCCACTTCCAAGCGGCGACACAGGAGTCACCATCTGTTTGCGGGATTGGCAGTTCTGCTCAATGATGGTGATAAGCTCTGTTACACGACCATCATCGGTCCCTACAAGAAACGTTGTATTCCCAGCGCGGAGAAAGCTTCCTGTACTGGCCAATTTTGTAGCACGGAATCCTTTTTTTACAAGGGCTTGTGATAAACGCCCACTGTCTTTATCCTGCACAACAGCGATGACCATTTTCATAGTGATTTCATCCTTTCTGCTTCGCAATTGTAGTGCTTAGCTCTCTTACCAGTAACATATAAATTACTCTGGCTATAATTCGATTGAAGGGTACCACTTTCCTGTAGAAAAGGGCATTGCTTAATCGGAAAAATCAAATAAAATTTGGTACTATCATTATTTTTAAGGGGCTTACCTTATTGTTATGTCAAAATAGCTACTTGGTGTAATTTTTCTAGCTTTCACACAAAGAAATCTTCCTCAGTGCTTTTTCCTATTATACAGCATGTACGACCTATTTTTCATTCAAACATATTTTTCTTGCTAAAGAGTTTTGCTGAAAAAAAAAGAGCATCTCATCATCGCTGCCTACACCGTATCGACGGGGAAAACACGAATGATGCGTCTGCTCTTTTTTTAAGGCTATCCCTCTATGCTTTTTTTATTTTTTCTTGGACGATAGCAAGCATTTCGTCGACTACCTGCTCTATTGGCTGGTCAGCATTAATACGAACAATCCGTTCCGGGAATTTATCAATCAATAGCTCATATCCTTCACGCACCCGGTTGTGAAATGATACTTTTTCCAAATCAAGGCGATTTTTTTCTCGATTGGAATTAGCCTCAATCCTAGCTAGTCCCACTTCTGGGGATACATCAAGATAAAAGGTAAGATCGGGCATACGATCCTCAATAGCAAATTGATTAATAGCAAATATTTCGTCGGTAGGTAGCCCCCGCGCAACACCCTGATAAGCTAGACTACTATCAATAAATCGATCACAAAGTACAATTTTCCCCTGTTCCAACGCAGGTATTACTTTTTCCACAAGATGCTGGCGTCTTGCTGCGGCATATAATAGCGCCTCTGTTCGCCCATCCATTTTTGTATTTGCTCGATTCAATATTACCTCACGAATTTGTTCAGCGATATCCACCCCACCTGGTTCACGTGTGACTAAGACCGGCAGCCCCTGTTCTGTTATTCTCTTTTCTAAAAGTGTAATTGCAGTGGATTTTCCCGCACCGTCTCCACCTTCTAATGAAATAAACATGCCTGTGTTCACCATACCCTCTCATTTAACAATGTTTACCTTTTATGACTTGAATGGTTTTTACCGTAGCATCCTTCACCCCATGAAAACGAGCCTCTTTTCTTTGTAATTCCTGTAAAAGAGCAATTACCTGCTCGTCCAGGACTTCACCTGGAACAATCATAGGTATGCCTGGCGGATATGGAATCACCATCTCAGCACAGATACGTCCCTGTGCTTCTTCTAATAATATAGACTCCGCTTCCTCTTCTGCCGCTATATGCATACTCATAGCTACTTTACGTAAAAAGCAGGAGGAGACTAATCCTGTTTCAAAAGCACGCAGGCCTTCTCCTCGCACTTCTTTTGACAGTTCTTCCATAACCGTAAGCAACCTTTTACAATCCAGCTCTGTCGTACCTGTAGACCCTAGTAGCAAAAGATGATGCAATCCAGCTAACTCTGTATAAATATAAGCTTCTTCTAGCTTTGTTTGCAATTCAAAGCCTGATAGCTGAGAGGAATGTAAATTGATTACAATTCGCAGCGGATCTAGGGTTTGATACCCTGTTTGCTTCTTCCAGCCGGCTACTGAAAACCAATCGAATTGACTAAGACGTTCTTTCGTTTTTTCAATAAGCCCAATCGCCTTCTGTAGCTCTTGTTGCCCCTCTAGCACCATATGTCGACGGGCTAAATCAAGAGACGCCATTAACGGATAAGAAGGGCTAGAGGATTGTAGCATCGCCAGATAACGATACAATCGGCTGCGATCAATAAGTTCTCCTTGAACATGCAGCATTGACCCCATTGTAAAAGCAGTTCCCATCTTATGTGTAGACTGAATGGAAATATCAGCCCCACTCTGCATAGCTGAGGCAGGCAGGTCCGGATGAAAACCATAGTGCGCGCCATGCGCCTCGTCAATGATTAATGGAATGTGATAACGATGAACAACCGTAGCCATCTTTTCTAAATCAATACCCATCCCATAATAAGTCGGGTTGGTAAGAAAGACAGCCTTGCAATCAGGGTGCTCCATCAAAAGCCGTTCTACATCCTCACGCCGTACACCTGCGGCAATACCAGTCTCTGCATCTACAGCAGGAACGACAAAGATCGGCTCCGCTTTCGCAAGCATCAATCCATGGTAAACGGATTTATGACAATTACGCTGAACAATAATTTTATCTCCAGGTCGGCAAATCGACATGATCGCAGCCAAATTCCCTACTGTTGTTCCACCGACTAAAAATTTGGTTTCTTCAGCTCCGTATGCCTCTGCTGCCAACTGTTGAGCTTGAGCAATAATATCTTCCGGCTGATGCAAGTCATCCAAGCCTGTAATCTCTGTTAAATCAATTGACAGGTATTTTTCAAAAAAAGACCTTGCTTCCTTATCGAAGCTTCTCCCCATCTTATGCCCAGGTACATGAAAAGGATGAGGGTTTTGTCGTACATGCCTTTGTAGTGCATCAAACAACGGAGCTTTGCGCTGTCTCTCCCAAAAATCTTCCTGATTTTGCATCATCTTTCTCACGTCCTTTTGTTTCGGTACCCCCTATTGTACCATGTTCAAAAGTCTAAAAGCCCATAAGAAAAGAGGCATCGCCCATTGACATGCCTCTTTTACATGTTATTATGCATTCTTTTTAAACCAGATTTGCCGCATCTGTTTAATATAAAAGGGATAACGTTCGTCACGTACGTCGGTCTTGACCATTTCTTGCTCACATGTATAACAAATAAATCGGTTACAAATGGATATACCAACGGCTTGTTCCCTGTTGCAGATAATGCAGCGATGAGAGTGGTCTTCCATATGGGACACCTACCTTTTCGCTAAGCTTATCAACCATTATATCCCATTATAATCCGTTCCATTCCAAACGTTCGGCTTTTGACCAAGTGTTCGATAGTATATTTTCTCAAGCTTTGCCTCATTTGACGGAAAGCAATCCATTACGTCTAAAATATAAGGCTTAGCCATACTTTCGTATAAGCTGTCTAAACGTATACTGAGAATATCCTGATCATGTCTTACAATGAGTAGAACATCAGCCAGTTTTGCTGCTTCCAGCGGAGTATTGCAATAGCGCCAGTCCCGAGGTAGATTGTTCGTTTTTTGCTGACACGCTCGTACGTAACATGAGACTTCCAAGTCGACAGGTTGTGCAAGCATATCAAGAGGAAAGCTAGGGTCAAATCCCCAAATAGCGACTCGCTTGATGCTTACTTGCTGCAACAGATCATTCCACTCTCGCTCAAGCCATTCTTGTTCTAGCTGTAGAATCCCCTTGTCATAAACATGGGGAAACAGCCAGCCTTGTCCAATTCGTCTGTCCATGCCCAGACCTTGCCCTACAATATATGCTCTAGCCCCCAGCTCGTCACATCGAGTGGCTAGCCTATGATAAAATCTTGTTTTCTGATTCAAAAATATTTGACGTGCCCAAGCAATTTCAACTGCTTCTTCATATCTGCATAAAAACGAAATGTAACCATGCATGGCAAGCCCTCTTCGTAAACGGTCATGCCAATTTCGTACTGCAAAAGCATCTTCGGAAAAGCATTCGCAAGCCTCGCTACCGATTATGGCTTTTTTTTGCTCCGCCCAGCAGAGTAAGCGTATGATTTCAACAGAATCTTGTAAGGGCTGTAGCCGTTTTATAAACTCATACGCTGCCGTATCAGAACAATGATCTCCTGCTAGAAGCACAAGATAGCGTCGATTGCTTGACCGATTATTCCTAACACATTTTGTTATATCACGCATAAACTGTTGCCATTCTCCAGGAGACAGACCTTCAGTAAAAAGCCAGCCGGATAGTTCCCCTTTTGTCTGCTCCCATTCCTTTGCAGAAATGATATCTATCTCACATGTGGCAAATGCATCAAGGCATTCCCGCGGTAACGATAGGGGGGCTACCGAGTGCAAGTACACAAGCGTTGCCTGGCTCACCTATGATCTGCTCCTTCCGCTTGCCTATCATATAATCTGCTCAAATTTATCATTCCCAGAAATGGGGAATTGATGATCCTCGTTTTGACACGTGATCATCCCTTCTAACAAAACGGGCCCCTTTGCTTGCTTTGGATATGGAACTGCTAAAAGATAAGCGATTGTGGCAGCTACTGACACGATGGCAGGCCGTGTAGTCACAACCTTTCCTCGATGGATAGACGTTCCTTGCATGATAAGTGAAATGTAGCGTTCTTTATGACTCAGATGTACACGCCCACCCATGCCTGTCGCTTCTCCATGATCAGAACAAACCATAAATACGGCTTGATTGAGCTTGCCGAGCTTGTCTAATTGGTGGTAAAACTGCGCGATCATTTGATCAGCCTGATTTATTTTTGCAAGATATTCGTCGCAATAGACTCCACATGTAATTCCTGTTCGATAAATATCTGTCATTTGTACAAGCAAAAAATCTGGATTGTCTTGCTCTGCAATTTGAATAGCTTGCTCTATTCGGCCGTTATCAGTCTGTTGATTTTCCCGTACATATGCCTGGCGAGCTTCCTCATCAAATAGACAGCTTATCTCCTCTTCAGCCAATATCCTCCCTACCTTCCCTGCTCGGTGCAGGACATCAAGGATTGTCTCGCGCTGTATTGTTTTTCGATTACCAAGATGGCTATTTATCTGGTGCTCAGACGGATAGGTTCCTGTCAAAAGAGAGCAAAAACAGGACTTTGTATCTGCGGGATATACACTCTCTGCCTTTTCCCAGCTAGTTCCTGTTCGTTGCAACCAATCAAGAAAAGGGGTGTGAGCTTCGACCAACTGTTCTTTATTGCAGCCATTCAACACCACCAAGTAAACTCGTTCAACGGGAAAAACATACTGTGTAGTAATCTTTTTCGCATTATCTATATTCTCATCAGGCTTCCATGTAAAAAACAGTTGATGGATGGCATAGCTGTAAAAAAATAATACAAATGCAAATACAAAGTGAGATAAAATACTCTCACTCACTGTCCAATCCTGCCATGACACAGAAGCTTCCTGCATCGCTATCAGTAAAATCAAGGCCTTGGGCAATTGCTCAAATATATTAGCACTGCTTGAATCACTAGCCCTAGTAAGCCTTTTCATAAAGTGCATCAATTGGAAGGAGAAGCTGATATGCCCAGTTCCAGAGAAATGATAAATGCCCCATAACACGGTAACCACAAGGAGATAGAGACAGATCGTATATACAGTCATACTAAGCAACAGGCATTTATACCACAGGATGCCTGCAAAACAGAGGGGTCCTAGTAAAAACCAGCGAATATGCAAGGGATAATCATAGAAAAACAATAAGAGGAAAATAGGGAAGCATAATAGTAGAGATATAAAAAAGCTTTGCCAAAACACTATATCTAACCATTCCGAAAAATGAAACAATAAAAAACCAACCACCACGAATAGGAGAGTAAATATGTTTCCCTGTCGAAAAATACTCCAGCAGCCCATGGCAATCCTTTCCCGGTTGAAAGCTGTACTCATGGCATCTCCCTCTCCTTCCTACTACCAATTAATTCCTATGATAATAACCCTATATTTACCTGTCAATTGAAGGATACAATTATCTATATAACCTACCGATAATACTATAGAACGAACAAAAAGGAGGCCTGTTGATGAAAGAACAGACCATTTACAGCTACCGCTTACTATATCGTTTTCGTTGGGGAATTGGCGGTTATCTGTTACAACTAATCGGGATCATTACGGCCGCTTTTATTTTGGGCCTTTGGCAAGCTCTAACTTGGTATTCTTTCATTCTTTTCCTTTGTTATCTTATTTTTATCCCGCTATTACATATGACTGCCGTTTGGGTGTATACCTCTATTCTAGCTCAGCCATTTCAACTATCCAAATTGTCTTGGTTGTCTCCATGGTGGGGCACTACTCATTCGCTTATGGTATCACTTTCAAGCTACAGAAGACTGGAGACAGTGACTTGCCTAGGTGTATTCTTCACATGTTTAGCTATTTTTCCATGGTCTTCTTTTCCTTCCGGTCATTTCTTGGTAATCATCACCATATTTAGTTTACTTCCTCGTTTCATTCCGTTGCTTGTTTCTTTCCGCCATCCACAGGAAGCCTATGTGAAATACGAAAAAGCAAGCCTTGCATTTCTAATGACTGATGGAAAGAGTTAATGCTTAGCCTAGCAGAAAAAGCCGAATAACGATCAGTGCAAGTAAGCCCGGAATCCGTAGAAAGCCTGCTATAATAGCTGTTACGGGATTAATCGGCACATAGAATCCCGCCATCTCACCAAAGAAATTAGAGAAATACAAAAGGATCGCACCAATAATGACATTTATAGCAATCGTTCCCGTCCAACGCAATGGACGGGAAACTGATCTACTAAGCGCCACCAAAACAAGGAACCCAATGATCATTCCAGCTATCATAATCTCCGTATTCATTTCGCCATCCTCTCCCTCTACGCATCTCTTTGTTTCTCATTTCGACGGCGTATTTGTTTGAGCAGATACATGTATCGCTTTTCAGCAAGACGGTATTGATAAATAAAATGGTCAATCTGTTGAAATCCTTCCGAGACATCCACATGCCGCTGAGCATTTTGCCAATACTGTAGTGCATTAGCAATCGCTTCCTGTAAATGGTAAGGCTGCACCTGCTGCTCTTTCAAACCCGCGTTCCGCTTCAACCATTTCATACAAGTCCCCCTTCTATCTATTCATCAGGTTTATGATTGATAAGAAAGAATGACACTAACTACATTGTTGATTGAATGCAAAATAATCGAGGCCCACAGTGAGTGAAAGCGATGACGGACAATTCCAAGGGACAACCCAATTATAAATAAAGGTAGAAATAAGGCTATATCAATATGAATAATAGCAAACCAAAAGCTCGCGATCAGGATTCCCCAGAAAGCTCCCCACTTTTTCACAAGATAAGTCTGAAGAACCCCGCGAAACATCATTTCCTCTGCGATCGGGACAAATAAGCCTGTCATAAAAAAGGATAAAAGAATCGTTATCAAGCTGTTTTGCTTGGCATCCCTTATTTCTCGGCTGATTCCTTCCTCACGTGCAGAGCTTAACGATATGTGAAAAAGGTCAGCCAAAGGGGCCACCACATAGCTCAGCAGGAATGTAATCCCCAAATAACAGCCGATGATAAAGAAAAACATTTTCCCGACATCAGTTGGACTTTGAAAGCCTATTGATTCTAACCGTCCTCGAAACCAAATGAAACAAAACATACACAAGAAAATTTGCAAGGAAGCAGATTCAAATAATCCTCCTATACTTCCTGTTGTAAAAAGCGGATAGCTCAAAAGCCCTGTCCCATATAAGAAAATGGAGGCATTATAAAAGATTTGCATAAATGCGACTGCATGTATAAAATCCGTACCGTTTACCTCTGTATGACCAGTCCAAGCAGAGACGCACCGATCTCGAATCAAAGCAACAAAAAACAAAATACTCGTAAGCAATGTAAGGAATATATTGCTCCATAACAATAAAACTTGTATTGTTCCCATATTGGCTAGCATATGGATTTCCCAGGTACCGTCTGCCTTTCGCAAGATTGACGTTGCTGATAGTTGAACACCTATATACAGAACATATTGAAAGGTTAATACCCAAGCCCATTTTACAGAGCGCCTTCTTACCGTTGGCAGCAATGGCATGTAAGGTTGCATTCATTCACTCTCCTACTCTTTAGGTTATGCCTCGTCCTAGTAAAAAAGCACTTTCTTTCCCTATAAAAAATACTTCCTAACCAAATGTAGGTTTCCGTACTAGGAACTTACTCCCTCTATTAATAAATGTGGGTCTGTCCAAGCTATAACCCCATTGAACCATAAAATATCTTTTATTACCCCATATAACAAAAAGGCGCATGATTTCTCATGCACCTCTTATCCCTATTATTATAATTCCCGGCGACCTTCTAAGGCTTTAGTCAATGTTACTTCATCTGCATACTCTAAATCCCCACCTACAGGTAGACCATGAGCGATACGTGTGACACGAATGCCAAAGGGTTTTACTAAACGAGAAATATACATAGCTGTAGCTTCCCCTTCAATATTAGGGTTTGTAGCTAAAATAAGCTCTTGTACTTGTTCATCACCTAAGCGTTTGAGCAGATCGGGAATATGAATATCTTCAGGACCAATCCCATCCATAGGTGAAATAGCACCATGCAGAACGTGATAATACCCCATAAATTCTCTGGTCCGTTCCATGGCAACCAAGTCTTTTGGTTCTTGAACGACACAGATGATAGAACCATCACGGCTTTTATCACGGCAAATCTGACAGGGATCCGAATCGGTGATATTATTACAAACCGAGCAATAGTGCAGTTGCCGTTTGGCGTTAACCAATGCTTTTGCTAAATCAAGTACGTCATCTTCCTTCATGCTTAACACATGAAAAGCTAACCGACTTGCTGTTTTTGGTCCAATGCCCGGCAATTTCATAAATCCTTCTATTAATTTCGAGACGGGCTCTGGATAAAACACAATGACCTACTCCTTTACGGGAGCTTATGCTGGCAAATTAGAACAATCCAGGAATGTTCATGCCGCCAGTAAAGCGTCCCATTTCTTTTCCAACTACTTCATCAACATTTTTCATAGCGTCGTTAATTGCAGCAAGAACTAGATCCTGCAACATTTCCACATCTTCTGGATCAACTACTTCTGGATTGATTGTTACATCAATAACCTGCTTATGTCCATTCGCTTTTACAACTACAGCGCCACCGCCAGCTTTACCTTCTACTACTCTTTCCTTCAATTGTTCTTGTGCTTTTTGCATCTCATCCTGCATTTTTTTTACTTGTTTCATCATTTGCTGCATGTTTTTCATTCGTAATTCCTCCTTTAAATGTATGTGTTCGTGCTTTATTCCTTAATGTGTGTCAATCGTTCTCCCGCGACCCGAATCGCTTCAGCTATAAATGGATCTTCTGGGGCCTGATCTGACCCTGAGGGATTTGAATGCGTTTGTTCTCCCCGGACATTTTCCCACTCGTCTTCTGTTATGGATAGAAGCTGAAGTGGTTTACCTGTTACAGTAAGAAACGCGCGCTCGACAATACCTCTTAGCTCTGGTTCCATTGTTTTTTCACAATGAATCGATCCTTTAAAAGTAACGATTACGGCATCAGAGCTAGCAACGGTTGGCTGACCGCTTACAACCCATGCATGATATTTATAGTGGACCTTTTTCACTTCGGATAAAATTTGGCCCCACGCACCACGGATTTTTTGGGAAAGTCCCTCATCCACTTGGCGAACAGCTTCACGTACCTTCGTCATAGAAGTCTTCGAACCGCCTGTAGCCGGCATAGCTCGTCGAACCTCTCGTTGTTTTCCTTCTTCTGAAGCCGCTTTTCCTCCTGCTGCAAGGTTTCCCTGTAGAATTTGGGTTAGTTTCTCTTCTAGCATTTTTACACGCTCGAAAAGAGGAGCCATATCCGGACTAGACACCGCTTGAGTCCCTCCAGAAGCAGTGTTTGGCACAGCGCGCGCACCTGCTCCATTACCAGCCTCCATTGCTTCTTGCCCTACAGATATAGAACCGGCTGTGGAGGACGAGGCAGATAGGTGGCATAAGCGAACCAATGTCATCTCTACCAAAACTCGTGCGAACGTTGACCATTTCAGTTGGGTCAAGGCCTGATTAAGCTGTTCTATTACTTCATATAAAACAGGCAGAGCAAAGCGGTTGGCTACCTCTGGGAATTTTTCATCAATTAGTGTACGCTCCATGATTTCTTCTAGATTAGGGGCTGTTTTATATAACAACATATCCCTAAAATAAAACAGCAGGTCTTGTAAGAACTGTTCAGGGTCTTTTCCCTGAGACATAATCTTCTCCAGCTCTTCCATTACCCCTGTTACATTCTGTTCAGAAATCATACAACCAAGTGTGGAAAAATAAGCTTGGGACACAGCCCCTGTAATCTTTAACACGTCAGATGCGCTTACTTGATTCCCGCTATAGCTAATAGCCTGATCCAGCAAGCTAAGTGCATCACGCATTCCACCCTCGGCCATTTTCGCAACTAGCTTGAGTGCTTGTTCCTCAGCTTCAATTTGTTGAGCATCACATATATGCTGTAAACGCCGAGTCATTTCAGCTAGCGAAATGCGATGAAAATCAAAGCGCTGGCAACGTGAAATAATGGTTGCTGGCAGCTTATGCGGCTCGGTCGTCGCTAATATAAATAGCACGTGCCCGGGCGGTTCTTCCAATGTTTTTAACAGTGCGTTAAACGCCTCTGTTGTCAGCATGTGTACCTCATCAATGATGTACACTTTATATTTTACTTCGCTTGGTGCAAATTTGACCTTATCACGTATATCTCGGATTTCTTCGACACCACGATTGGATGCAGCGTCAATCTCCAAGACATCGGTCACTGAGCCTTCTGTTATTGCTATACATGCTGGACATTGGTTACAAGGTTCACCATCCTGTGGATTTTGACAGTTTACTGCTTTTGCCATAATCTTAGCTGCACTGGTCTTCCCTGTACCCCTTGGTCCATTAAACAGGTAAGCATGCGAAAGTCGCCCCTCGCGAAGAGCATTTTGCAAGGTTGTTGTGACATGAGTTTGTCCAATCACATCACCAAAGGTTTGCGGTCTGTATACCCGATATAGCGCTGTATAAGCCATCCTTGCTCACTCCTTCTCACCTGTTTTGTCAAACCTTTTGCATCTTATTTATTATACTATAAGCAATAGCCTTTTTCCAAAGTTGGTTACACCAAACAATATTTCCGCTCAAATAATATAGCGCCCGGCCCCATCTCTCATACCTGAAGATGCCCCGAACGCTATGTTTTTCTAGATATATGATAATAAAATGTGAAAGGTTGTTCCAAATCCTTTAGAGGAGACACGAATTTGTCCTCCAATATCATGAATGATTTTTTGGCAAACAGATAATCCTAGCCCAGTTCCTTCATCCTTTGTTGTGAAAAAAGGATCGAAAATCTTATCGATTAAATATCCAGGTATTCCAGGACCTGTATCTTGAATATTTAGACTAATCTTATTGCAATCCTCTTCATAATGGTATGATACCGTCAGAGTTCCTTCATTCCCCATTGCTTCCATTCCATTTTTACAGATATTTAAGAAGACCTGCTTTAATAATTCAGCATCACCGACAACCATTGGCAAGGCCTCTGTCCCTGTATAACGAACCTCAATTCCATGCAACAGTGCTTCATTTGCAACGATAGGCATGATTTCTTCAAAGACAGTATGTAAACTGATCATTTGATATTGAACATCGCGAGGTTTACTCAGAAGCAGAAATTCACTTACTAATGAATTAATTCGGTGCAGTTCCGTTAACATAATATCAGTAAAGGTCTTTTCTTTATCCATCCCATTTTCCTTGAATGATTGCTGAAACATTTGTAAAAACCCTTTGATTGAGGTTAACGGATTTCTTATTTCATGGGCTGTGCCTGCCGCTATCTGACCAATCATCGCCAGCCGGTCGCTCCGTTCAATCTTTTGTTCTAATGAACGCATATTGGTCACATCTTTGAAGATAACATAAGCTCCAACAATTTGACCTACTTCATTATGCAAGGTATTAGAGTCTACTAAAAGCTCGTAACGTTGCTTTTGATTTGTCCAGGACATCGCTTTATTTTGGAATTTTACTCCTTCTAAAAGCTCTCGCTGTACTAGTCGCTGTTCCTCAGGAATCCCTGCAAAAACCTGATCAATATGCTGGTTTAATACAAGCACTCGATCTACACCTAATATTTTACAGGCTACTTGACTTATATCGACCAATCGAGCCTGAACATCTAGAACGACGACACCCAGATTAATTTCAGAGGTGAGCTGGTTAGCCATGCGTTGGGATAGGGATATGGATAAATCCTTGGTTAACTGGAAGAAATGAAGAAAATAGATCGGCTCCCCATTTTTATAAGAAATCGTAATCATAACAGGTGTTTTTGATTTTTTCCCCTGAACATCCTGATAAATCATTTCTGTAGGCTTTAATAACTGTTTTTCTTTTTCTAATAAACTATCATAAAGATGTCTAACAGAATTCATATACGGTACTACTTTTTGAAATGGTGCAGCGATGATCTGTTCGTAGCTAAACCCTGTTGCCTGCAATAATGCTTCACTCACTTCCAAAATGAGACCCTGTCCATCAACTATGAGCAAGGCGTGTTTGATATGCTGTGAGTATTGCTTTAGTCTTGAGAAAGCATGGCACTTCTGTGACGTTATGATTTTCTCCAACTGTTGCCTCTCCCCTTCCCCATTACTTACAGTAAGCGTTTATTACTTTTCGTAGACTTCAAATAGAGATTCGTCAACAAAATGGTAAGCCCCTGCTTTCATGGAATAGTTTTCCTCCAAAATATATCGCTACTCTTCGCCAGGTAACAACAAAAAACGCCACTTATCAAAAGTGACGTTCTAGTTATATGTATAGATGCCGTGCACCTATCATTGATACATTCCATCCGAGCGTTACTTATACAATTGACTCAGACCAGGCTACCCTACGGCACACGCAAGGTCCCACTTATGGCTGCTTCCTTCCGGACCTGACCAGGTTCATAGGTTCACGTTGCATAGGACCCAATCCTCAACACCAACGGTATAAGGCAGACCTCACATAAAATGACCGCTGATAGGAATTCAATCCTGCTATTGCGGATTGCAGGCTACAGGGCACCGCAACCTCCCCATCTAGCACGGCAAACTTTATAAACAAAGTACTGAAAACCTTTTGCTTACTTAGCATACCATAATAGAATTGAGATAAGCAAGCGATAAACAAATCCAGCACAGGAAAAAGCAAGCAAGTATATTTCCAGAGTGCCTCCTTGATTTTCGTTATCAGATCAGCCAATATAGGGAGAAAGGAAGAACAAAGTGAGGCTGAATGAATGAAACGTGAACGTCTAGATAAAATATTAGCTAACACAGGAAAAGGAACTCGCAAGGAAGTAAAACAACTGATCAAACAGCGCATCGTTACCGTAGATGGTGTCGTGGCAACCGATCCTGGTATGCACGTCATTCCGGAGCAACAGCATATAGAAATTGATGGTGTACCTCTTCAATTCAAACGTTGGGTATTCGTCATGCTTAATAAACCAGCCGGTGTCATTTCAGCAACTGAGGATGCTCTACATGAGACAGTTGTCGATTTGTTACCAGATGAATGGAGACATAAAGTACACCCTGTAGGTCGTCTCGATATCGACACAGAAGGACTTCTCCTTCTAACCAATGATGGACAACTCTCCCATAGCCTGCTTTCTCCGAAGAAGAAAGTAGATAAAGAGTATTTTGCCCGAATTCAGGGACGTGTTACAGAGGAGCATATCGCTGCTTTCAAGCAAGGTGTAACGTTGGATGACGGTTATGAAACCATGCCAGCTACTCTCGAAATTCTTCATTCAGGGGACATTTCAGAAATTCACGTGACCATCATGGAAGGAAAGTATCATCAGGTAAAGCGTATGTTTGCTGCTTTCGACCTTAAAGTTACTTATTTAAAACGCGTTCGTATGGGTCCTCTCTTACTCGATGAATCACTTGAGCTAGGTGAATTCCGTGAACTGACCGAAGAAGAATTGAACTCCTTGCGTAAAGGACAAGAAGCTGAGTAAGCTCAGAGCAGAATTTAATCAGTTTGTGTGAGGGAGATGTTCTTTGCATCTTCCTTCTTCTTTTTTCGCAGTTGTCGGAAAAAATCCTTAAGCATCATCTGACATTCTTCTTGCAATATCCCTGCCCATACAGGCACCTGATGGTTAAATCTTGGTTCAGCGCATAAATTCATCAAAGTTCCTGCACAGCCGGCTTTTGGATCAGTTGCCCCGTAATAAACCTGTTCAATCCGACTTTGCACAATTGCGCCTGCACACATCGGACATGGCTCTAGAGTCACATACAGATCACAGCCGATTAAACGCCATCCCCCTAGTTTTTGACTCGCTTCCCGGATAGCAATCATTTCGGCATGTAAAGTCGGGTCCTTTTGCGTTTCGCGCAGATTGTATCCTCTGCCGACAATCTCTCCCTTTCGTACGATAACCGCACCGATCGGAACCTCTCCTAATGCTGCTGCCTTTTTTGCTTCATTCATCGCTTCTCTCATAAATCTCTCGTGTTGTGGTTCCATCTATCATCACTACTTTCCGTACCCATTTTCTATTATTCTTCAGTATAGCTCGCGAGGTATTTAACTTCAAACTCTTCACTCTGATCGATCACCATCTACAATCTCCTGCTTATTTGTTAGTAATCCTTGTAGGATCATACTCATTGACAAACAAAAAGGTAGGTGAGTACCTTGACTCACCCACCCTATGTCTAGCAAGCTTCTATGATTGATTTGAGCTCGAAGTGGCTTCATTGCGATTAGATTTGTCCGTTGTGCGATTATCTGAGTCAGAAGTAGCTGCCACTTCTTTAGCAGCTCCTGTATAAAAAGGGGGATGGGACAAGCCATCACTTCTTGAGCTCTGAAGTGTACTTCGAGAATTTTCAATCGTTTTTTCTAATGTTTTAATGACAGCATCCGTTAAACTAGGCAGAACAGCAATCACAATCTCAAGCAACGTATTTTTTACCTCTATATTCTTTTGCATTGCAACTACCTCCTACACTTAGATTCGTTTGTGAACAATAGCTTATCAGGATGGTTATACTCTAAGCTCGTCCTGCTGCTCGGGAGAATAATCCTAGGATGAAAACAAACAATGCAGCACCTATTATGGCTGGAATTACAGCAAATCCACCAATGACAGGTCCCCAGTTACCTAAAATCAGTGAGCCTAGCCATGCCCCAACAAAGCCTGCAACCATAGAACCGATCAAGCCACCTGGCATACTGTTTTTAACTAAGGCGTCGCCGATAATGCCAATGACGATAGCCATAATAATCATGATGATAAAATGCAACATATCAATCACTCCTTACTTTGTAATTTATCTGTAGTAGCGACTATTGTAAGGTTTCAAATTTCATCACCTTGAAACCTTAATTAAATCAGAATTTTCGAACTTATTTGTTCTAGTTTGCTTCTGTTTGGAGATAACGTCTACAAGAATTTGCAACCGGCTTCGAAGCGGTATCCGGCTCCATACCCCAGCTCTACATCTCATAAGCACTCCTCCATTCCTGTTTTATTTATTTTCGGTTGTAGCATGAATATAACCAAGTGTTCTTTAATTTGAAACAGGTTATCTTATCATAAATGAAGCAACACTCGCGCTATCAGAAATAGATCGCATAAAAAAACACGCTATTACATAACGTGTCTTCTCTATTTTTTTGAAGCAATATGACCTGTCGATAATAGATCGCGCAGCTTTTTAACCGCTCTTTTTTGGATACGGCATACACTCATCTGTGAAATCCCCAATTCATTAGCAATCGTTCGCTGTGAAAGACCATCTATGTATGCAGAATATATGACTTTTTGTTCCTCTTCTTTTAATTGCTCTAACGCCTCTCTTAAATCTAACTGATTTTCGAGCGCTCCAAAATCGTCCACTGGGGAACTGACTAAATCTCCAATTGTTGACCCGCCCTCGTCTGTACTTAGAGGAGCATCAAGAGAAGTTAGTTGGTAATACTCACGACCAGCTAATACCTCAATTGCTTCTTCTACAGACATTTCCATTTTATCAGCAATCTCCCCAACGTCTGGAGATCGCTCCAATGTAATGGTTAACTCATCAATAACCTGTTGAATACGTGCGCCTTTTTCCTTAATGCGACGTGGCACCTGAACATACCAAGATTTATCTCTCAAATAATTTTTCATATGCCCAATTAAACTTTTCATCGCATAAGGTTCAAAAGCAAATCCTAAACTAGCATCAAATTGCTCTAATGAGCGGAGTAACGATATCTGCCCAATCTGATATAAATCCTCATAAAAATCCCGACAGTTACGAGAGATCTTTTTAGCCGCCATTTTAATCATAGAATCATAATTCATTAATAAATCTGTAGCCAGTTCTTGGCAGCCTGTATCCTGATACCTTCGTATCTTTTCCAGATCACTCTCTACTATCCCGGGAGATGACGCTAACATTGGATTCTGCTGCATGCGTATTCCCTCCTAGACTTCCGCCGAGCCATTTAGTAAGTACCACCTCTGTACCATGATCATTTGATACCTCTACCTCATCCATCAGTGCCTGCATCATGTAAATTCCTAATCCGCCAGCCTTAATATCCGCTATTTCTTTATCATGTAAAGAGTCCGCCTTTTCAGACACCGTTTGATAATCAAAGCTCTCTCCATAGTCTTTAATGACAATGCGCAGGCTATCGGGAGCCGTCTCGAATGCAACGTCAATAAAACCTTCTTCCATTCCTGCATAGGCATGAACAATAACATTATTACAAGCTTCTGATACAGCTACTTTCATATCCTCAATTTCTTCAAAAGAAAAGCCCATTCTGGTTGCTAATCCATATAAAGAAAGCCGAACTACATCGATAAAGTCAGCATGAGCAGGTATGGTCATACGGACTAATTTATTTTGAGCAATCATGCCGTTCCTCCTGTCTTATCCATACGTGATTCCTTTTGTGGCATTAAAAACTTCGTAATTCCAATCATATCGAATAAACGCTGGGTCTTAGGAGAAACTTCCTCTACATTCAAAGTTGTTCCCATTTCATTTCGCATTTTGAGAAAGGAAATAATAATTCCTATCCCTGTGCTATCGATATATCGTAAATCTCGTAGATTTAAGGTTAATGTTTTGTCCTTTTGTATAACGAGGGGCTCTAAAACCGTTCGAAAATAAGGAGCCATGGATAAATCAAGCTGGCCCTGCAGAAATACAATTGTCCCTGACTCGGTTTCCTGCTGCGTCACCTCAAAAATATTCGTTGGGTTCATTCTCTTTATCACCTCTGCATTAATAACTGATGTTATCATGTAACCACATTTATCTGCTATTGAATCAGTCGAAAAGCATTTCATCCATCTCTTTGACGATATGAAAGATTGGGAGAATCCCACCTAATGAGATTCCCCCATGCGCTTTTTCATCCTTGCGCTTTCATTTGGTTTAACTTGGTTTCGCCACTACTAATACGCGTCCCTCGTCCAATTCACGCTCATAACGCTCCGCTTCTAATTTACTTAATCCTAGCGATTCCATTTTAGAGCGCAATTCATCTCCACGAGAACGGAATAAATTACCGATGCTGCCCAATACTCCTTCCTCGCGTACTCCTATTTCCTGGGTTTCTGTAGTTTCGGCAAGGGTGTGGGTCCGCTTTTCATCATGGGCTAGTACATAAATTTGATCAGGAGCGTATCCCAAACGGTCGAACTGTTGAATAACCTCTCTCACTTGTACTCCGTTTTCTACTACATGAACGTGTGGTACCATTGTTCATTCCTCCTTCAAATGTTTATGTTTCTTGCTTGCTCTTTCCTTACCCTAGCTTTTTTTAACTGAAACAAAAAATATCGGCAATGAAACTGCTCTTACTTGTTTGTTTCAGTAATCTATTAGTTGGGTAAAAAGTAAGCACTCACCCCTAAAAACAGCGCAACGAAAGCATCCACTCCTTTTCACCGTCGCTATAACCAAGGGATTATCGAGAGTTAGCCTAGATGATCAATATAAGGAGGAATTTCCAATGAACAAGTCTACATGGATAGCAATGGGTGCTGTGGCGTTTGTTGCAGCCGTAACACCAGCAGTCGCCAAGTATATGCATACCTGGTGGAAAAAAGAACAAGATAAAAAGGCAATCGACATTACTGATGCAAATCGCGAAGAGTCGTCCTCGAAAAAAGAAGAGCAAAACTCGCCGCAGAAACAACCAAAACCCGTTTACCATACCTTTTCATAAAACATAACCGCATCGTTTTGCAACTGCATGAAAAAGAGCAGGTTAACTTTTTAAAGACACCTGCTCTTTTTTCTGTATTCATATAGTCTGGTTGTATCATATTTGTGCTAGCTTATCGCTAAACTCTCTCTCCTATCTACTGCCTGAAAATTGCTCTTCTTCTGTTGAGCCATGCAGGGCTGTCGTGGAAGAAGTGCCGCCTGAGATGACTTGAGCGACTTCATCGAAATAGCCTGTGCCCACTTCACGTTGATGTCTTGTTGCGGTATATCCCTTCTGCTCACTAGCAAACTCTGCTTGCTGTAACTCAGAGTATGCTGCCATACCTCGATCCCGATAGCCGTGAGCTAGCTCAAACATACTGTGGTTAAGCGCATGGAAACCAGCTAGAGTAACAAATTGGAACTTATACCCCATCTTACCGATTTCCTGCTGGAAGGAAGCGATGGTCTCTTCATCTAGTTTCTTTTCCCAATTGAAGGATGGAGAACAATTATAGGCTAATAACTTATTGGGATATTTCTCATGAATCGCTTCGGCAAAACGTCTAGCTTCTTCTAAATTAGGTTCAGATGTCTCGCACCAAATAAGATCCGCATAAGGCGCATATGCCAGTCCTCTGGCAATCGCTGCATCTAGTCCTCCACGTATTTGATAGAATCCTTCTGCTGTACGATCCCCTGTCAAAAATTCCTGATCGCGCGGATCAACATCGCTGGTTAGCAGATAAGCCCCATTGGCATCAGTACGAGCTATCACGATGGTTGGCACACCCATCACATCCGCGGCAAATCGCGCAGCTATTAAATTTCTAACGGCTGCCTGAGTAGGAATTAAAACTTTTCCCCCCATATGACCACATTTTTTCTCGGAGGCTAATTGATCCTCAAAATGAACACCTGCTGCACCCGCTTCAATCATAGCTTTCATTAATTCAAATACATTAAGTGGTCCACCAAACCCTGCTTCCGCATCAGCTATGATTGGTGCGAACCAATTGATATCTTCCTTTCCTTCTGAATGAGAAATTTGATCGGCCCGCTGGAACGCTTGATTAATTCTTTTTACCACTTGTGGGACACTGTTAGCTGGATATAAGCTCTGATCGGGATACATGTGACCAGAAAGGTTGGCATCAGCAGCGACTTGCCATCCGCTTAAATAAATAGCTTTTAACCCAGCCTTCACTTGCTGGATCGCTTGATTCCCTGTTAAAGCTCCCAAAGCATGGACATAATCCTCCGTATGCAGCAGATTCCAAAGTCGATCCGCCCCGAGCTTTGCCAAGGTATGCTCGACTTGAATGGAACCGCGTAAGCGAACTACTTCCTCAGCCGAGTATGGTCTTGTAATTCCTTCCCAACGTTTAGACTCCCAAGACTGCTCCAAATCCTTTATCTGCTTCAATTTAGTCATTTTTCCCCACTCCTCTTTATTTTTAGATGTACTCATACGCTGGTATTGTAATGAAAGGCATAAATTCTTCTGCCTGAACAACTTCTTTAAACAAAGCAATCGCTCGTGAAAACTCTCCCGCCTCAAAACGTTCGGGACCAATTTTCTGCTTTAAGACAGCGATTTCCTCATGGATCAATTCCTCTACCAATTCCCATGTAATTTTGCGGCTATCTATTAATTTTCCATTTGGATGCCGAATCCACTGCCAGACTTGAGCACGAGATATTTCCGCCGTAGCCGCATCCTCCATGAGGTTATTAATTGGTACTGCTCCCATTCCCCTCAGCCATGCCTCTATATATTGGATAGCGACGCTAATATTTGTCCGTAACCCCTGCTCTGTAATCGTCCCCTCTGGAACAGCAAGCAGGTCTGCCGCACATACCTGTACATCGGTTCTCTTTTGATGCAATTGGTTAGCAGAAGGCATGATTTGATCAAATACACTCATTGCAACTGGGACCAGACCAGGATGCGCAACCCATGTGCCATCGTGACCAGCCAGTGCCTCCCTTTCTTTGTCGAGCCTTACCTTCTCAAAAGCTGCTTCATTAGCTAACACATCATTTCGAACAGGAATTTGTGCTGCCATTCCTCCCATCGCATGAGCATTACGTTTATGACACGTCTGAATGGTTAGATCGCAATAAGCTTTCATAAAAGGAACAGACATGGTTACTTGAGCGCGGTCAGGAAAGATAATATTGTTGTTTTTGCAGAATTTTTTGATAAAACTAAAAATATAATCCCAGCGTCCACAGTTCAGTCCAGCACTGTGATCCCGCAGTTCATACAAAATTTCATCCATTTCAAAGCTTGCAAGAATTGTTTCTATAAGCACTGTCGCTTTAATCGTTCCTTGTTCAATTCCTAGTCTTTGCTGAGCAAATATAAAAACATCATTCCATAGCCTTGCTTCTTCGTGCCCTTCTATTTTCGGAAGATAAAAATACGGGCCTGATCCTATTTCCAAAAGCTTTTTAGCATTGTGATAAAAATAGAGACCAAAATCCACTAGACCAGCTGACATAGGTTGACCATCTACACAAATATGCTTCTCCTGTAAATGCCAGCCGCGCGGTCTCACTAACAACGTAGTGATCTGCTCATTTAATTGATATACTTTCCCTTCTTTACTAGTAAAAGAAATCGTGCGATTAATGGCATCTCTCATGTTGATTTGACCTTCTATCGTATTTCTCCAAGAAGGGGAATTGGCATCCTCAAAATCGGCCATAAAAGCTTTAGCACCTGAATTGCAAGCATTGATGACCATTTTCCGATCTGAGGTAGGACCAGTAATTTCAACCCGACGATCCTGTAAATCAGCGGGAATAGGAGCAATCGTCCAATCCGCTTCTCGAATGTCTTTGGTTTCCTCTAAAAAGTGAGGCATTTTCCCTTGGTCAAATTCCTGTTGTCGTTTTTCTCTTTTTACCAAAAGTTCCTGTCGTCTCGCTTCAAATAATCTTGATAGCTCAGCTAGAAAAGCTACTGCATCTGGTGTCAATATTTCTAGATAACGTTCATTCATCTCTCCGGTAATTTGAACGCCAGTTGGATACGGTTGAATTTCAGTTAAAATTCTTTCCATTTTCAACACTCCCCTCCGTATAACTGCCTCAATTATTCAACTAATCCTGATCCACTACATGTACAACAACTTATGAAACCATGTCCCTGGCATGAGACACAGTAACCTCCCTCGTGTGTATGCCCCCTCCCCTTGCAATGTGGGCAATCGTTTTCGCCATTTCCATTACATTTGTAGCAGTCCATCTTGCATCCTCCTTATCCTGTGTAAATCTGTATTATAACAATCGAGGTTTATATAAATTAATATATAACAGTTAATTCCGAATTGGCAATCTTTTTTATATTTATTTTCCAATAAATTGTTTTTTATCATAAAAAATCCTTAATCCAATAGCTTTTTTACACTCAAACTCACAAAAAAAACTGGTAGCCGCCTTTTAAATAGACGACTGCCAGTTATGCTTTTACCTATGAAGTTTATTGCTAACACTCAAACTGTACTTATACAGCTATTTCTTAGCCATAATTCGATCGATTCCACCCATGTAAGGACGCAATGCTTCTGGAATTACAACAGAACCATCTTCCTGTTGGAAGTTTTCCAGTATAGCTGCTACTGTACGACCTAATGCCAAGCCAGAGCCATTCATTGTATGCACGAATTCAGGCTTGCTTTTTGCATCGCGACGGAAGCGAATATTGGCACGACGAGCTTGGAAATCCTCAAAATTGGAACAAGAAGAAATCTCACGGTACGTGCTATAGCTTGGAAGCCATACTTCCAAATCGTATTTTTTCGCAGCTGTAAATCCAAGATCACCTGTACACATGCTCATGACACGATATGGCAGGCCAAGCATTTGCAACACGGTTTCCGCATTGTTTACCAGCTTTTCCAGCTCTTCATATGAATCCTCAGGTTTCACGAACTTCACAAGTTCAACTTTATTAAACTGATGCTGGCGAATCAATCCACGTGTATCACGTCCAGCTGACCCTGCTTCAGAACGGAAGCATGCACTAAATGCATTATATTTAATCGGAAGTTGAGCCACATCAAGGATCTCGTCACGATGCATATTTGTAACAGGTACCTCAGAGGTTGGGATCAAGAAATAATCTACCCCATCAATCTTAAAAGCATCCTCTTCAAACTTAGGCAGTTGCCCTGTCCCTGTCATGCTAGCGCGATTAACCATATATGGCGGCAATACTTCTTCGTATCCATGCTTGTCTGCATGAAGATCCATCATGAAGTTGATTAGGGCACGTTCTAAGCGAGCACCCATTCCTTTATAGAAAACAAAACGGCTTCCCGTTACTTTAGAGGCTGTTTCAAAATCAAGAATACCCAACGCATCGGCTACCTCCCAATGCGGCTTTGGTTCAAAACTGAAGGTCGAAGCCTCTCCCCACACACGATGCACTACATTGTCATCTTCAGTTGTACCTATTGGCGTGCTTTCATGCGGCAAATTAGGAAGGCTTAATAAAATGATAGTGAGCTGTTCATCTAAATTGCGCAACTCTTCATCCAATGCCTTAATGCGTTCATTCACTTGTTTCATCTCAGAAATCAAATGATCTGCATTCTCTTTATTACGCTTTAATACAGCTACCTGCTCTGATACTGTATTACGTTTATTTTTTAGCGTATCCCCTTCTTGAATAAGCTGTCTACGTTTTTCATCCACTTCAGCAAACTGATCCAGTGCGGAGATATCCTCGTTACGGTGCGCCAATCGACGTCTTACTTCTTCAAGATCCTGACGCAGTATTTTTACGTCTAACATGTAAAACCCCTCCAAATTTTAGACAAAATAAAAAACACCCATCCCACCTACCAGGGACGAATGTTAACTCCGCGTTGCCACCCTCATTGATAAGCCATATCACTCTGACATAGTTAAGCAAGCTGGTCTTATCCTCTTCATTCCACGTAAATAACGGTACGCGAGACCGGGCAAAGTTATGTCCTTTACCACTCAAAGATGGATTCTTCTGCCCATTGGGTCGATTCGCACCAACCATCGACTCTCTTAACCAATTAAAACAGAGTACTATTTCTTATCAACATGTTTTTTATGGGTGTTTTTCTTGTTATTAAATGTACTACATGATGTAAGCAATTGCAATCAATGCTCTATGTCCATTTTACACGCTCTGTTTTATTTTGAAAAGAAGAAAGCACCCTATACGGATGCTTTCCCTGTTGTTTGATATTCTTTCACCATGTCTAAAAAATATTTATGCAATCGATAATCATCTGTTAGTTCTGGATGAAAGGATGCCGCTAAAAATTGCCCTTGGCGAGCCGCTACGATATTGTCTTCATGCTTCGCCAGCACTTCACCCTTATTGCCGATTTTCAGGATAAGAGGCGCACGGATAAAGACCGCTGGAAAGTCGGAAGCTACGCCAGCGATTGGCATCTTGATTTCAAAGCTTTCCTTTTGCCGCCCAAAAGCATTTCGCGCTACCTTCATATCCATTAAACCTAGATGGGCTTCTGGTGCATGTTCAATTTCATTTGCAATTAAGATAGCGCCTGCGCATGTTCCAAAGACAGGCTTCTTCTCATTTGCAAACTGACGAATCGCATCCATAAAGCCGTATTTATGCATGAGCTTACTAATTGTTGTACTCTCGCCACCGGGAATGATCAAGCCATCTATCTCAGATAGCTCGTCCACCTTTTTAATTGCGATTGCTTCTGCACCTGCCAACTCAAGCATGCGCATATGTTCTGCAACCGCACCCTGTAGGGCGAGAACACCGATTCTTGGCTTACTCATATTACCAGCCGCGCTCCTGCATGCGCTCAGCCTGCGGCAACTTAGAAATTTCGATTCCTGTCATCGCAGAACCAAGGTCTTTCGAAACGCGTGCAATCAATTCGTAATCTGTATAGTGTGTAGTCGCTTCTACAATAGCACGAGCGAATTTTTCAGGATTCTCGGACTTAAAGATACCGGAACCTACAAATACGCCGTCTGCGCCTAATTGCATCATCAAAGCAGCATCAGAAGGTGTAGCAACACCACCAGCCGCGAAGTTTACAACAGGAAGCTTTCCTGTTTTGTGAATTTGCTCTAACAATTCATACGGAGCTCCAAGATTTTTCGCTTCAGCCATTAATTCATCATAAGACATGCTTTGCACTTTACGGATTTGTGATTGCATCGTACGCATATGGCGAACAGCCTCAACAATGTTTCCTGTTCCTGGCTCCCCTTTTGTACGAATCATAGATGCACCTTCTCCGATACGACGAAGAGCTTCACCCAAATCACGCGCCCCACAAACAAATGGCACTGTGAAATCTTTTTTATTAATATGGTACAAGTCATCAGCAGGAGTAAGTACTTCGCTTTCATCAAGATAATCTACTCCCATAGATTCAAGGACACGTGCTTCTACAAAATGACCAATACGTGCTTTTGCCATTACAGGAATCGTAACCGCTTTTAATACTTCCTCTACAATTCCTAGATCAGCCATGCGCGCTACGCCACCGGCCGCACGAATATCAGATGGAACGCGTTCCAGTGCCATAACGGCTACTGCACCCGCAGCTTCCGCAATTTTAGCTTGCTCGGCGTTAACAACGTCCATAATTACGCCGCCTTTTTGCATTTCTGCCATTCCACGTTTAACACGATCTGTACCTACCTGTACCATCAGTGAGCCTCCCCTATAAGTGAACATCCCTACAAAAGGATTAGATTTGCAACATTGTTTTTATTGTAAACCAATCAGAAAAAGTAGACAACATATCTTGACAGAATATTTGCCTTCTTTTAAAGTTCTGCCATCCGCAGCACTACCTCTGCTTGATTAGCCAACAATACTTTTAAACAGATTAGCGATAAATTCGAAGATACTTCTAAAGAAGAGGCGAATCCAGCTGCCTTCTTCTACATCCTCAGCAGCTATTAAATCTACTCCGCCCTTTTGATTGCTTGGCATCAAATAATCGCTTTTTCCTTCTGTATCAAGGTAGACGGTTCCAATCACGTCACCTTTTTTAATAGGCGCGGTCAAAGGTTTATATTCTACACGCGGCGTTACTTTCGCTTCTTCTCCGATTTTACCCACAACATTAACAGATTTAGCGGTAACAGCCGGAACCTCTAGAGATACGCCCTTTTTAAGTGGCGCATTTTCAAATCCTGGAACAGGTACGCCTTTTCCCAGTTTTTCTGTAGTTTTGTAGGTGCTATAGCCATAATTTAATAACTTTTTGGTTTCTTCAAAACGGCTTGTTTTTGTTTTAGCTCCCATGACAACTGTGATCAAGCGCATTCCATCACGATAAGCCGTTCCCGTAAAGCAAAATTGTGCTGCATCCGTATAACCAGTTTTAAGACCATCTACTCCAAGCGTTTCATTCGGCAAGCCTGGAAGCATCCAGTTATTGTTTGCTAGCTTGATTTCGTCTTTTTGACCTTCACGGAACACCCAGCGCGGGATTTTAGAAATTTCTAATGCCTCAGGATAATCACTCACTAAACGATCTGCCAAGATAGCTGCATCACGTGCAGACATCACATTATCCTTGCTTGTATCCGCTGGTTTATAAGGTCCTAATTCATTAGCAGGCAATCCAGTGGATGTAACAAAAAACGTATTTTTCATCCCAAGCTCTTGGGCTTTTTTATTCATCATGTCTACAAAGTTGGATTCAGTTCCACCAATCTTTTCTGCTAACAGGGCTGTAGCATCGTTAGCAGAGGCAATCGCCATAGCTTTATATAGTTCACTTACCTTGTGACTTTCCCCAGCATTTAAGTACACGCCAGAGGAATCTTTCTTTTTGGCAATAAAGAAAGCATAGTCACTAACAGGTACAAGTTCATCTTGCTTAATTTTACCTTTTTTAATAGCCTCTAATACCAGATACTCTGTCATCATTTTAGTCATACTAGCTGGTGGTAATGGCTGATCTGGGTTTTTACTGTACAAAACCTTTCCCGTTGATGCCTCGACTAAAATTGCTGAACTCGCCACTAGATCAAGATTGGCAGCCGTCTCAGCAGCAGAAGCCTGCATTGCTCCCCCCACAATGGATAGCATACCAATTGCACCAGCCAATAAAAGTTTGCTTACTCTTGCTGTCCATTTGTGCATCATGTCTACAATCACTCCCCCTACTTTTAAAAATATCCTTTTTTTCTTTTTTCCTGTTGAACACAGTCTTTAGTCTATCATACTAAAAGCCGTTGTTTGAAGAGCACCAGACGCATCTCCATGAGAAAAAGGACTGGTAATCCTAGCCAACTGAAAAACCTCTCTTTTAACCTGACGTTCCAAAAGGATGTTTGGATTCAGATTTTCTTTTTTTATTTAGAACATCGTTTCGAATTCTGCAATCCTATATGGTAATGAGCTACTATACGACATATATTCTAGTCTTTGGTTTGTATAAAAAACAAAAGGACTCCCAAATGGAAAGCCCTTTTGTCTTACCTTGCTTTTTAGCTTGGTAAAGCGATCGTTGCCCTATCCTTATGAAATAGAGTAGTTTGGAGATTCTTTTGTAATTTGAACATCATGCGGATGGCTTTCGCGCAAGCCTGCACCAGTAATACGAACGAAAGTAGACTTGTCACGTAAATCAGCAATGGTTGCCGCTCCACAATAGCCCATACCAGCTCTTAGACCACCAACAAGCTGATATACAACATCAGCCAAAGGCCCTTTATAAGCTACGCGTCCTTCAATACCTTCAGGAACAAGCTTCTGAGCATTCTCCTGGAAGTAACGATCTTTACTTCCCGCTTTCATAGCGCCAATGGAGCCCATTCCGCGATAAACTTTAAAACGGCGTCCTTGATAAATTTCAAATTCACCCGGAGATTCATCTGTACCTGCAAACAAACTACCAATCATGATAACAGATGCACCAGCACCTATAGCTTTTGCTAGGTCACCAGAGTATTTAATACCACCATCAGCGATGACTGGAATATTATATTGACGTGCTGCAGTCGCACATTCATAAATCGCTGTGATTTGTGGAACCCCAATACCGGCAACAACACGAGTCGTACAAATGGAACCAGGACCAATTCCCACTTTAATAACAGAAGCGCCTGCTTCAATCAGATCCTTCGTAGCTTGTCCAGTAGCGACGTTACCAGCAATAATCGTTAAATCAGGGTAAAGACTGCGGACCTTCTTAACGGTCTCTAGAACCCCTTTAGAATGGCCGTGAGCTGTATCAATAACTAGTACATCAATTCCTGCTTGTACTAAAGCTTCTGTACGCTCAAATGTATCATTGGATACCCCTACTGCTGCCCCGCAAAGCAATCGTCCTTGCTCATCCTTCGCTGCATTTGGATATTGAATAAGCTTTTCGATATCCTTAATCGTAATAAGCCCTTTTAAGACATTATTTTCATCTACCAAAGGTAGCTTTTCGATTTTATGCTTCTGTAAAATTTGTTCAGCTTCTGGCAATGTAGTGCCTACAGGTGCTGTAACTAGATTTTCTTTAGTCATTACTTCTTTGACCATGATGGAGAAGTCATGTACAAAACGTAGATCACGATTTGTTAAAATACCAATCAATTGGTTTTGATCGTTAACGATTGGTACACCGGAAATACGATATTTACCCATGAGGGCATCTGCATCTGCAACAGTGTGGTTTTCAGTTAACGAAAATGGGTTTGTAATAACACCACTTTCAGAGCGCTTTACGCGATCTACCTCACTTGCTTGCTGTTCAATGGTCATATTTTTATGAATGATACCTAGACCGCCTTGACGAGCCATTGCAATAGCAAGTGCAGATTCGGTTACTGTATCCATACCGGCGCTGATTAATGGTATGTTGAGTTTCACCTTTTTGCTTAATACTGTGGATACATTAACGTCTTTTGGAAGCACTTCTGATTTAGCTGGTACCAATAATACATCATCAAAAGTTAAGCCTTCCTTAGCAAACTTATTTTCCCACACGGTTCAAGGACCCCTTTCAGCCGAAAATCTTTTCATCAGTGTAGCAAACGGCTCAATTTAATGTCAAGGAATGCTTATATTGTTCGCTTTTATAGGAGAAAATATAAATGTTTCTTAGATTCCATAAGAATATCATTTATAAAAGTGAATATTCGGAAAATAAAGGAGTAATTTCTTCCATGTCTCTTCAAGATGTCTGGCAACAGCTTTCTATTATGGAAACAGAACCTACTTCACGATCTTTTCTTACAGCCTCTTACCATAGAATAGGCTTACAAAATCCTGAAAAACATGCCTTTCAAAACAGTACTCGTTTTTTATATACCTGGATGCAGGCTAGACATTATTATGAAATGGCTGCGAAAAGCTCTTTATTAATCAAGCCTCTCCTATTATTTTACGGATGCGCTCATTTACTCAAGGGTCTAATCCTTGCCAAAGATCCAGATTATCCCCAGAACAGTCGCATGCTACAGCATGGTGTTACAGCACGAAAAGTTAAAAAAAATCCTTACCATTTATTAGATGATGAAATGAAACCCCAAAAGGAAGGCTTCTTTCCACATCTATGTCGACTCCTTTCGATCCATCCCATATCGGATCGTTATCGAGTAAGTGATCTTTTCTTATCAATACCTGATCTTCGTGAGGAAATGGAGCATTTTCAAAAACCAAGTCCTTGGGTCGCTGTATCAATCATGACAGAGCGACCCTTTGTGTTTGCTCTGCCTCATGCTAGCCAAGGGGCACTCTCTTATTCAGACGAAACCTTGCAGCATTATTTAAATCGTCTATTTCCTGCTACTAATAACCAAGGAACCTCCGGAAGCTTTCCTTTATTCTGTACCCTTAGACAAAATACCGATAAAGCTAGGTTCGCTCTTCCTTCAACTTCATCTATTTCGAATCAGGAACGACTTTTTGAGTGTGATGACCGAGTGTCTCTGTTTGAGCATCCCCTCTTTTCAATGGATCAGAATAGAAATGTTTATCTTTGGAATGATATCGAGAATCATCCTGTTCCCCAATTTGCAAATCATTATTTACTGCTCTATGGTCTAAGCATGCTTTGTCGCTATGAAAGCGAATTATGGGGAGATCTAGTATTGTCACATCAGTATGCAGAAAAATTATTAATAGATAGGTTCTGCAAGTATCATATGGGAATTTTCCCATACATGGTAGAACAGCAATTACAACTCCTTAAATAATCTGTTCACACACCAAAAAAGCTAGTTACCATTTATGGTAGCTAGCTTCTATCTTTATTCCCTGAAAACT
>NZ_LSSO01000193.1:0-5364 GCF_001645205.1 Brevibacillus sp. SKDU10
AAAATGGATCTCCAAATCTGCCTTCAAAAAAGATTTCGTCCAATTCGCGTCTAGAATTAGGCATCTCACGTTCTTGAAAAGCTTCTGATAAGGCCTCTTTTTCTCCCTGATAACCAATAGCGATAACGACTTCAATCTCGTATTCATCTGGAATCTTCAGTAGCTCACGGGCTTTGTCAGGATAGAAGCCACCCATTGCGTGAGTGATCAGACCCTGGCGAACACACTCTAGTGCTAAATATCCCCATGATGTCCCCGCATCAAAGGAATGAGAGCGAAGCGGTTCATTACGCGAGGAAAGCTTGCGAGATAAGAGAAGGGCAAGCACTGGAGCCTTGTCACACCAAGCGGTATTACCAGACATAATAAATTCCATAAAGGTAGCCCGATCTTCTGGTGAGCGTGCCAAAATATATCGCCAAGGCTGTTCATTACTGCCTGATGGAGCCCAACGTGCCGCTTCAAATATGCGATATAATTTTTCAGGTTCGACAGGCTTTTCCGCAAATGAGCGTGGAGACCAGCGATTTAAATAAATAGGATCAATCGCATGCTGACTTTTGCGATGAAGTTGTCCCCATGTAGATTTTTCACTATGTTTCATTGGATTTGCCCTCCTTTTTGGTTGAAGCAAAAATATTAGGCTGAATTTTCTGTTATTATTACTTGGTTTAAGTATAGCAATACAAATCCTTTTTGGCACTTCTAAAACTGTTTAAGGGGAAAGTTATGCCTTTTAGGGGATAAATTATCGTAACGCATATATCAAGAGGCTACTCATTTTTGTTTACATAATAAAATTATAAGCAACCTTTTCCTACATGATTTCCACATTTCCTCCATACTCCTGCTTTATGTACCCGCTAAGATAACGTTAGAAAGGCGGGAAGAGTATGCAAGAATTAAAAGCAGCACGCTTAGAAATCTGTGCTATGTTAAATCAGTGTCAGTCTTGCAATTTGCCTCTGCTTCATCGCCGTCCTGGTCAAAAAAAGCGGAACAATCAGTTCTGTGCTACCCATTGTAGTTTTTACAGGGAAATTCAGATGAAGCGACGTAGTATGGAGCGTTTGCAAATACAACGGAGAGCACAGCTTGGAGTGCCACGCACAGGGACAATGGAACCAGACGAGGAACGTGTTTTCGTTCTTAGTTAACATAACATAGACAGATTTTCTTGCTTTCAGTTAAACAGAGTGAAAAAAAGTCGACAAAAGCCCACAAAAAGCACATCAAATGTATCTTAGCTTGATTTATGTATTTGTAGGATGACTAAACAAATAGGGGATACGTTAAGAGAGAGTAAGCTTTATGTAAATGAGAGAACCGAACACTAATAAGGGTTGTTATTCTTTGCTTCACAATGTTTTGTGAGAGTAAACATAACAGCCCTTCTTTCATGCATAAAAATAAACGCTTGTCTATTTTTGTAGAAAATGTGCAAATAAATTAACTTGTACAAGCGACTGTTTCACTCTATCCTATAGATAAGAATTCAAAATCGGAACTGGAAGCAAGAGGAGGTAACCTATATGTCAAAAGATTTACTTGAAATGCTAGAGGAGCTATATGAAGATAAACAAAGATATGTACATTATTTAGAACAAAGTAAAAAATCTCTCTCGCAACTTATAATGACAAAGGGAGACACTCATTGCGCAGACACTCTTAAACTTCTGCAAGCCACCGAATTGGAAGTAGAAACCTTACAAAGATTAATTTCTTATATTGACTTTAAGATAAAACTGTTACGAGTAAAAGAATACGCTTCCTAGGAACCTCATCGCCCCAGATGGGGTTCCTTTTTCATAATATATGGATATGATTTTTTACATAAAAAGTTGTCATCTGTTCGTATCCTACCTGCATCTGCTACAATAGGAGCATCAGCTATAAAACGATGACGGAGGGAAATACACATGTCACAAAACCAGGATCAACAACCACAAAATCAGCTTACAGAGCCTAGAGTAAATAAGGAAGCTAAGGTTGTCATTATTACTTTTATTGGTTTAATGGTCATTTGTGTGTTTATTATTGGCTGGTTTATGTTTCTCCGCTAGGATACAAATGAAGAAAGCAGGTGTAGTAATATGTCAGAACGATCTCTACAACTAGGTGATATCGTTACAGTAAGACATCGAACAGGCGAATATATCAGTGAGATTATAGAACTGACGCCGAGTAAATCGTTAGTCAAAACATTAGCAGTGCTCACACACCCTACACAAGGTGATTTACATAATTTATACGAAACGAATGTACCTTTGTTTCATCAGCGCAAAGCAATGGCTTTTCTTGAAAAGGTATATGTTCCTACAGCCGTTTTGCAACCCTATTCAGGAGAAAGTGTACCATCCTATCCCGACTCTTTACACCAGGCATTGCAAAAGCTAGAAGAGCAATTGCAGGAGCGCGACGACGAGTATGCTAACCTTGCGCTACATCAATTAACTCAGCTTCGCGAGGAATATTTTTCATAAAAGGCAATCCTCTTTGGTCATAAAACACGGAAAAACAGGGAACCCTAATTAGGGATATAACTCTGATTTCTATCAAACCAAGGGGGTTTTTATGTATGGCAGCAGGATTAGGTGCACATGAGGTGCTAGATTTACATGAGGTCTTAGATGGCATGATTAACACTGGCAACAATATGCAAATGTATCGTTCGTATGTTAAAGATCCGCAATTAATGAGTATATTGGAAAATCAACTGCAATTTCATTTGCAATCCTACAACATGCTCATTTCTATTTTGCAACAGACAAATTATCAGAAACCCATCCAAGAGCGTCATTTGAAAATTCTGGGATATTCACAGCCTACATATGGTTTACGTCAACCTGCTCCGGTAGCTCCTTCTACTTCTCCACAGGAAATAGATGATCGCGATATTGCAAGTTGCATGTTGGGATTACATAAATCTGCGGCAACTATTAAAATGATGGCGACATTGGAATGTGCAGACCCAACCTTGCGACGGGCACTATCACAAGCTGCTGTAAATTGTGCAGATATGGCATATGAAGTGTGGCAGTACATGAACCAGAGAGGCTATTATCAGGTGGCTACTTTGAAGGAAGTAACCACGCAGACCATGATCAATACATATCAGCCAACTATGAACCAATCATTTGGTCTACATTCTCCTCTTATGAATCAACCATTTGCAAAGCCATCTCCACAACTGGTCTCACAAGTCCAACACATGAATCAACCAAGCGCATCGATTTTACCTCAGCATACGTATGCTAATTATGCTGGGAATTCAGCAGGTGTTGATGTGCAGCACAGCAATCAAAATGTAGCAAGTGGAGTAGGAAATCAAGCTATGCATGCTCAAACGCTAGATCATACCATTTCTCATGGGGAGCAACAACCATCCGCTGCTAGTATTTTTAGTAATCATGTGGGACATGCTCCGCACACAACGGAATAACTAAGGACAGTACATCCCGATAAAAGCTACCTACTTTTTTTAACAGGGGCTTTTACTCGGGATGTTTTTGCGAACTCGGTATCATCGAAAGTTTGGCAATGTTCATGTTACATGTTTTGTACTATAATAGGGGAGTGTTTATATAAAAGGAGAGTTTTTAATGTCTCGGGCTGTCATAGATGCAATGCTTTTTGGGATAGTAGCTCTGGTTCTCTTTGGGGCAATGGTCTACTACATTAAAAAATGGAAATGAGAAAAAACGCTAATCTTATCAAGTGAGAGGAGGGATTAGCGTTTTTGCATTTTATGAAGGTGTATTTGTGCGGCTTATTTAATATGTAGTAATGCCGTACGATCCCTGATATCAATGTGATTTGAAATTTTTTCAATGTCCCATTCCCACCATGCCACATCGAGCAGGGCTGCAATGGTGTCGTCTGAAAATCGTTTCTTTAGCTCCTTGGAGGGATTCCCCCCTACAATCGCATAAGGTTGAACGTCTTTGGTTACAACTGATTTGGCAGCAATAATTGCACCGTCTCCAATTTTCACTCCTGGCATGATACAAGCATCCATACCTATCCAAACATCGTTTCCAACCACGGTGTCTCCTTTAAATGGAAGTTCTTCGATAGTAGGTGTAAACTTTTCCCATCCATGCCCGAAAATGTTGAAGGGATAGGTAGAAAAGCCATCCATCTTATGATTAGCCCCATTCATAATAAAGGTGACGCCAGAAGCGATGGAGCAAAATTTTCCGATGATCAGTTGGTCTCCATATATTTCATAGTGATGCAATACTTGATCTTCAAATTCTCCATTTCGACAGTCGTAGTACGAATAGTCCCCCGCAATTATGTTTGGCTTTGAGATGGAATGCTTAATAAATTGTAAGCCTTGATATCCCTCGATCGGATATTTTACATTTGGATTCGGTCCCGTCATTATGATTTACTCCTTTTAGATTAGAATGAAAATGCCTAAATTTTATACAACAAAAAAACTCCTAATCCACTTTCTGGATAGGAGGAGGTTGGCTAATCATGAACAGAAATAATCCACCTGATAAGGGCAGAATTATTTCATCTAACTATTAAAAAAGCCCGCACTAATCCTATCTAGAAAGTGTTTCGTGTGATACGAAATTTTCATTAAAAATAGGATTAGTTGATCATTGGACTCTTGTTCACCCTTTCGAATTACATTAGCTCTAATATATTGGTGCAGATGTATTTTGTCAAGAAATGTTAAATGGTTTCTTTAACAAATTGAAAGGAATAGCACAGAAGGGTAAATCAAGATGCTTAGGATTCCTGATGCAAGATATAAATATGTTGAATTTTTAGTTTTAATAAAAAAGAAAGGCGATATTCATCGCCTTTCCCATTCAGATGTTTAATTTAATTTAATAATTTTAATTGTGACTCCACTTACACTGCTGCTATTGATAGTGAAAGCATTATTCAGTAAATTTCTCAGTTGCAGAGTGGAGTTAGACGGTATTGTCACAATAGCTTCTCTTGAAATTTGGATAGTACCTGTAGAGTCAGTATTTGAAGTTACTGTGGAAGTTTTGAAATTAGGAATTTCTTTGTTATTAATTGTCAAGCCAACTTCGATATAATCTGGTTGCAATGCGCTGATTGGATTCACTGTTACAAGGAAGCAAATGGAATAGTCTCCTCCCTGAGTAATGCTGATCGTGGTTGCATCAGCTTGTGAAATTCCTCCACCAGATGGACCAGTAATATCAAAAGGTATGGCTTCATTTGAAGATATTAACATAGTCTTGCTTAATTGGAAGAAACCGTAAGCAGGAGAGAACACTCCAGCTGGTCCAGTCGGACCGGTAGGTCCAGTTGGTCCAGTCGGACCGGTAGGGCCAGTGTCACCAGTAGCGCCGGTATCTCCGGTAGGTCCAG
>NZ_LSSO01000194.1:0-814 GCF_001645205.1 Brevibacillus sp. SKDU10
GAAGAGGAAAAAGCATGTTCACAGCTGATGATTAAGAGTGAACATGCTTTTTCATATAGAGATTATTTCATTTTCGTACCAATAGAAACGATACCTAGACTAGATTTTTCTTTGTAAATCAGCAAGACGCACTTCTTCAGCTATTGCTTTTTTTTCTTCCTCTGATAGCACAAGGCTTACCAATGGAAAAATATAATGGTCTTCTTTCTCAATATGCTTTTTCAATAGGTAAGCTAAGAAGTTCATTTTTTGCAGTAACAATTCACTGCATTCCTTCGCTTGCTCTTGCTCAAACAGCTCCTTCGCATCGTTATAATGCTTACGAATGATCACATGGTCCTGTACTAATTTTGCGATTGGACCTACTTCTGTTTCAGCGATATGGTTCTGTAGCTTGCCTAAAATGAATGTTTCCTCATATAAAAAATGATGCTCCAGTTCCTCTTTTATCTCTTGTAGAGCGAGGCGATATACTTCCAAATCGTAACCTTCTCGTACCTTATCCATCAGATTTTCCAGCATGGCATGCTCAGCAACAAAAGAGTGTAGATGTGGATCGATGATCGAAGTTAGCTTGGTGTATTTTTCCTGATCGGATTTAGTCCAATCTGTCATGTCCAACTGTGGTTTGTATATAGGAGTATTCATAAGCGTATCAACTCATCTTTCGTTCTGATTTCCTACAATAGTAAATCTATCGAAACAAATGGACAAAAGGTGTGATTCAGATCACGTATTTTTCAAAAAATTCGAGAAGATAATGTCGCCAAGTGGTAAATCATGTAGAAATAGTAGCAGGAACTAGACTATTTGA
>NZ_LSSO01000195.1:0-60103 GCF_001645205.1 Brevibacillus sp. SKDU10
ATTATACATATATTGTAATTGAAAAAAATGGTATTTACTTATTCTTTATTAACTTTTATTTATATTTAAATATTTCGACAATAATGATCAACGAAAAATAGGTACTAGTATCTTTTTCAGCCAGAATCTCGCAACTTTTGATGCTTGTAAAAAAAAACTTCATTCCATTTTCAACAGATTAGGAAAATAATGAATTTCCAGTAATTTTTCTATCTGAATATACACAAAAACATTGGATTTGGCTATTTCACGACAATCTTTTCGTAGACCGGAAAACCGACTTTTTCATTGCATTAAAAAATTTTATATATATTTATTATTATTTATTTAATCGATCCTACAAATATTTAATCCTAATGAAATCGAACATCATACATCGCTCATGAAACTGTGCTTTTCTAAAAGCAACGATTCCGGTTTCCATCTGAGATGATATAATAAACATACTTTTAGAAGGAAAAATAGAAAGGGGGAAGCCTCATGGAATTAAATCAAGATCAACTAGGCCTCAACCAATCTCAGAGCGAAGTCGAGGCCCTTTCTTATATCTTATTTACCATGGGTAATGAAACGTTCGGTTTTCCATTGGAGAATGTCCTGGAAATTGTTAAGCCAATGCCTATTACAAAGGTTCCTAAATCACCAGAGTATGTAGAAGGTGTCATTAATCTACGCGGGAATATCCTTGCTATCTTGCAAATCCGTAAAATGTTTGGACTACCATCCATTCAGCTTACTGAAGATAGTCGTTTTATCGTACTTAAAATAGACGGCTTTGAAGCCGGTATCGTTGTGGATGGTGTATCAGAAGTAGCCAAAATTGCACCTTCCTCCATAAAAACGGCTCCACCAGTAGTTGCAGGATTAGATGGTTCCAATTTAGCCGGAATTGCCCAAGAAGGAGAGCGTCTGCTCCTCTTGCTTGACCTTCCTACTATTTTTGCCCAATGGATTCAGCCTGTTACATCAGAGGCGTAAGCGATTATCGGCGGCTCATTTGTTCATATCAAAATGAGTCGCCGTAGTTGTTAAACGTGAACGCAACAAAGACCTTGCCCGCATCATTGCTCGGCAAAGCCTCTGTTCCTTGCTTTTTACTGGGTAAATTATCAGCTTCATCCCTATTTTCTTACACAGCATCATGCCAGCCCACTATCTCTTCCGCCGCTTGCTAAATACGAATAATTAACCCACATCATTTCTTCAATCCCTAAGATTTCCTTAAATAAATCCACTGAATCATAAAGTAGACTACTACCCGTTTCATAATCGATTTCGACTAGAATGTTTGTGTCAAACAAAGAATGAAGTTGCTGAATTTGTTTGGGAGACAAGAAGGAACGGAACAACTGTGGCTTACAGCGAGATAATCCCTTCTGCACTTCCTGGCGATATATCTGTGAGGTAATGATTGTATCAATTAGTTCATCGTACTCTTTGCGTAGGTTTTCTTCTTTCATATAATCATCTGGATCTATTATATCTGGATATCTCCGCTTCATTTCTATCTCCGCTAATTCCATATCTAAAATATAGCTAATCGTAGCAGACGATACCTCGTAGCCGCCTTCAAATAATCGGAAGCCCCAACCGCTGTCCTCCGCATCATGAAACCACAGCAGAGCCACTCCAAGCTTGGATAAATCCAATAGGTATTGCAGAGTTTCCGCCGTCTGTACCCACTCATCTTCCAGAAAAAACACATTCCATTCATCGTTTAGCCGCTTATGAAAATATGGTTGCTTTGAGTCAGGTAGTTGTTTAATCAGTTTGCTTTCGTATCGTCTTGGATATAACACCCCGGTAGTAAACTCACTCATTTTGAATTTCCACCGCTTTCTCAGCATCTGACATCTCATCGTGATCGCACACATTCGTGATCTTCTGTTTTTATTAAGTTTATTCAGATGGTGAGAAAATTTGAACGGCAAAACGGCGTTTTTTTCTATAAATTCGTTGTTTCGCCTAATATACTGGTGAATAGTGGAGTATGAATAGCTCCTTCTGGGCGTAACTCCGACTGAAATAGGGTAATTCCCTCTACCTTCCAGCTAGGCTTGGGATGAGGTAAAAAACGGTGTGACCAATCTGCTAACGGGAGAGAGAGCTCTTCATGTAACTTTGGCTTGCGGGCTATGGTTACATGTGGCTCATATGGTCGTTTGTCATACGGAAGGCTTTCATGACGATCTAGGCGTTTTCCCAACAGGAGATGCATCTGCTGCAAGGACTCTATATTCCCTTGCAGTCCTAGCCACAATACTCGCGGCTTTCCTCCCTTGGGGAACGAACCAAAATGATCAATAGACAAGGAAAAAGGACGGATAATGGAACTAACAATCTGGATATCCTTTTCAAGCTCCAGAATTTTTTGTTCATCAACATCTCCGAGAAAATGCAAGGTTAAATGTAAATTATGTAAAGGCTGCCATCGCTCAGCTCTAAGCTCCTGCTTCACCTGTTGTTGAGCAGCCTCAATATATGAAATTACATCGGTCGGAACATGCAGGGCAATAAATAGGCGTTTTACCAATAGATTCAGTCCTTTCTTATCCCTATCCGTAAAAAAAGAGGCCTCTCTTTAGAGAGCGCCCTTTTTTCCAGCCACAATTAGGCAGCCGTATTTCGTCCCGTTATCATGCCCAACACATAACGAATATATGCATCTATAATATCATGTTGCGGTTGATACTCGAAATGAACCGCTAAATCCATCTGCTTCGTCTGCTCAGTCGAAGCGACATTCCAGTGAACCTCTGCTTCGTATGAGAAATATTCGTTAATCCTCTGTTTAATGGTTTCTGCATCCCTAGGCGAATTGTAAGAGAATGAAAACCTCATAATTAGCGGAATATCTTGCCTATTGTCACGATTGAATCCATATCTACCCGGCTTGCTTTTCAGCGTAATGACGCCAGCCAAATCCCAAAGAGTAAAGTCAGCACAAAAGGTATTTGCAAACGTCTCTCCTGGCATAGAAAGTCGTACTCCTCCCTCTGTGCGAAGAGACAAGGCTTGAGCGATTTGCTCCACCTCTTTTTGTAGCCCCTGAAAGGATTGAGAAATAAGTGCGATACTACCTTGTTGGGAAGAATTCACTACCTACACCCCCATCGCTTTTTATCTTTACTCTTTTTCGCATTTTGGCTTGTCTAATCCTTTGTTGAAACCTGTCTAGTTTTCTGTATGTTTAGACAAATGGATTCGCGCTTGTTTTGTCTATATGAGAAAAAAGTCGAGCAAGCTTATTTTGCATCTCATGATTTAATTCCAGGTGGTAAAAGCATCCCGCTTCTCGTTGAAAAATCGGGAACGCGCCTTCTTTTAATGGAGATATTTCCCGAATGCTTTGAAAAGCAGGAAACCGACGAAATAATTCCAAAAACGGATCATCCTGCTGAGTCTGGTACATGGAACGTAAGGAAGGGCTTGTATAGATCGAGAACGTTTGCTCATTCCCATAAACCCAAACAAGAAGATCCGCTTCTCGAATATAACTGACAGGATGCCGGCTTAGCATATGCAGGGCCTGATACAAGCTCTCCATTAAGACATGCTCTGCTTGATCCTGATGCTTTTGCAGATGAACCTGATAAAGAAAATCATATGCTTCTCCCTGTTGTAGCAATAGGTCATCTGGCAACTCTAGTGCAGATTTTGAAAAAATCTCATTCCTACCTTCTTGTTCATCTGCTCCTGCTAATATTATGGGATTGTGAATGCGCTCATCTAGCTCCTGTAGAATTTGATAAACATCTGATCTTTCAGTAGATGAAAGAGTAAGTACTTCCGTGAAGATGTGAACCAGCAGGTCTTGTTCCCTTGCTAAAAAAAACAGCTCCAGATCGGGCTGCTCTAGCAATGCATGAAGCCAAGTACGTTCAACAGGTACATGCGGAAGAAACGAAAGCGGGAATCCTAGCGGAGCACTTTCATCATATTTTGTCCATACGATCAGAAGCAATTGCTCCTTATACGTGCGAAACTCGACCGTACTAAGTCCCTCCACTGCTTGACTAAAAGAGTCAATATCTTCAAACACCAGATAAAGCTCTGCTACCCCCTGATCATTTAATCGCCCGAAACAGGGATAGCCTTCCTCATGAACAACTTGATATAGGGAAGCGTAAAAGTCTGTAGAGAGAACCTCCCCTGATGTTTGAGCATCAGGAGACGGTCCAGGGAAAGAAAGTAAGGATTGCATCTGCATTTCTGCCATTTTTTACTCTCCCCTTAGGTTATTTTTTTAAAAGTGGCCACTCTTTCATTTGCTCCAATAATGTACGATCCGTGGAATCAATATGAATAGGGGTAACAGTCGTATATCCTTTTTTTAATAGTTGAAAATCCTCTTCTGTACTTTGTTTTTCCAAGCGTTCGGGATACTCTCTTCCCAGAAAATAACCTGAATCTGAAGGACTGTACACGTCGTGATAAAAATCAAACGCTAACACAGCGGGAGTGATGCCTTTTATCTGGCTTTTAGGCAAATCAGGTACATTTACATTCCAGAACACTTTCGGAGGCATTTGTTTTTGCTTCGTTTGCTCCATAAATTGCTTTATCAGAGGTTCAATAATCCTTCCAACTTCTCCAAAGCTTGCCGGGTTATGATAATTATCATAGGACAAAGCAACAGCCGGGATGCCTAAAATTACTGCCTCGCGAGCTGCACTACACGTCCCTGAATAGTAAACATCTTTTCCTAAATTAGCCCCTACATTAATTCCTGATAACACAAGATCAGGACGCTCCTGATCTTTAAACAAGAGGTAATAGGCCGCCTTTACACAATCGGCAGGATTGCCATTTACGCTCCAGGCCTTTACTGGCAAACCATAAAAATCATGCGGTGCAGGCGCTAATGCTTCACGAAATGTAACACCGTGACCCACTCCGCTTCTCTCTTCGCTTGGGGCAACCACATAAATTTCAAGGTCCTGTAAAGGAAGAAGGGCCTCCGCAAGGGTTCGTATACCTAATGCTTCAATGCCATCGTCATTTGTAAGTAGAATACGCATGATACCAATCTCCTTTAACCATCTGATCTAGTAATTGTAACAAAACGACTGGAAAGTTTCACCTCTCCTCCCTGCTTTCATTCATATAAAAAACCGAGGAAGTAAGCCTTCTCGTATGATGCCTTACTACCATACGAGTTATGCTATTTCCCCCGGTTATTAATTTGAATTGTTCATTCATTTCGTTACTCCCGAACACTTGCCACTATGGCAAGAGCCGGACCGTTAGGATAGATCGGATCGTCAAAGCTGATTGCGTCTATCTGGAAACCAACATGGTTTAAGCCTGCAAGTAAATCCTGTCTACTGAGCCAGTTGCTAAAAGGGAGTGTGCCCCCAATAAACAGTTTGCTATCGAGTGCTTGCAAATAATTATGTTGATATAATGTGTGAGCAAAGCCATATTCTGAAGCAGATTGGCTCCCGCTAAATCGCAGACGATAATCAACTGAATGCTGTAAGATATTTTCATCAAAATAATGCGTCCATAAGTACATTTTCTTACATCGTTCCTTTAATAGCCCCAGCACCATAATTGGATTGACCATATGGTATAAGACACCAGAGGCGAAGCAAACATCAAAAGTCTGATCTGTTTGTTTTAAAAATTCTACAAAATCTCCGCATAAGTAACGTACACGTTGCAAATTCGTTATTTCTTTTGTTACCAAGCAACGTAAAAAGCACTTCGTATTGGCTTCAATTCCAAGAATGCTAGCGGCATCCCCCTTTTTTTCCAGCAGATAACTATGTGCCCCCTCCATCGGTCCTAACTCCAATACCGATTTACCTGCTACTCCTCCTAATTTATCAATTGCCCAGATAGCACGATTATCTTCAAATAAAGGAGCAAAGCCCCCCTCAATCTGATATTGTGCAGGAAAAATACTAATCCACTCATCTTTAAAAATAGAAGTTGCTGTTTGATAAGAAGGAGCTGTTTTTACATAATAATCAAGCGCATAATGCATTCACTTTTCCATCCCTTCATTCGCATGTCAGCGTCTTTTAAATAGAGAAAGAAGATTGAATCTGTTTTGACGGTTGGGTGCAGATTTATTCTCGGAGGCATGTGCTTGGTTCTTTTCATGGTCTTTTTCATGGTTCATTTCATGTTTCTTTTTATGTTTCTTGACGTGATTCTTTACTTGATTTTTTTCAATTCCTTCTTCCTGTCTAGTTATTTGCTTATTCCAACGATAATTCGCTTTTTTGTTGAGTCGATTCATGGCTCTGGTACGTTGTTGTGCTAGACGTAAAGCATATAGTCCCGAAATATGAGCAGCTGCCATAGAAGTACCGTCCAACGTACGATATCCTTTTTTGAGCCAGGTAGATTTAATGCCAACACCAGGGGCAACTGTATTCATTCCTCTGCCTCTCGCGCTAAATTCAGCTAGCTTTGCCTGTTGGTTGATCGCCCCTACCGCAATTACTTCACGATAGGCAGCGGGGTATTCCAGGCCCCCACCATTATTCCCCGCGGACGCTACGAGTACGATTCCATTTCTGGAGGCTACACGTAAGGCTTGATGGAAAGCAGGATGATCCTCACTCGTTCCGAAGCTCATGTTAATAATATCCACCTTCTGCTCGATAGCCCAATTGATCCCGGCTATGATGTCACTGATATTAGCTGTTCCATCCGCTCCAAACGCTTGCACATCATAAAGATCAACCTCGGGAGCAATACCAACAATCCCCCGATTATTGGCTACAGCCGCTATAGTTCCCGCCACATGCGTACCGTGTCCACCGATATTAAAGCGTCCCGCCCCAGCTATCACTGACACTTTTCCTTTTATCTGTCCCTTTAAATCTGGATGAGACGATGAAATACCAGTATCAATCACGGCAACTTTAATTCCCTTACCCTTTGTTACATGCCACAAGGCAGGAGCCCCTATATGCTCTACCCCCCATGGAATTTCATCCTTATTATCCTTACTTTCCTTACTTTCTTTACTGTGTAATCGCACCTGGACTTCATTTGATACGGTATATCCTTCACGGCCAATTAATCTGGTTAATTTTTCAAATTCATCCTGCGCTACTAACAAGCAACCAACAGATTCACAATGCCTAACTGAGGGCATGATGGATTGATTTTCTTTTAATTTTTTGGCACAGATACTATAACCAAGCGTTTTGGGAAATGAAATAATCTTATACACAAAAAACCCTCCACGAATATCATGTCTATTTGATATCCTATGCAGGGACCTACTTGATGGCTTATGCTTCCTTGTTATCTTTTATCAATTTTTTAACAAAGACACGAGTAATACGTAAATGATTCACTTCTCCAACTTCAAATTCATACCCTTCCTCTACCACTTTCATGCCTAAGGTCGGGGGATGGGTGATTTTTGTGTAAATCCAGCCAGCGATCGTATCTACTTCTGCGGTATCTAGCTGTATGTTGAGATATGCGTTTACTTCTTCGAGCAGCATACGCCCATCAAAAGAAACAATGCTTTCCTCCTTCTGTTTAAATTGCTCGATCTCAGGTCGCTCATCATCAAATTCATCCTGAATGTCTCCAACAATTTCCTCTACAATGTCTTCAAGTGTAAGTAATCCAGCAGTCCCACCATATTCATCTATTAAGATAGCGACTTGACTCCGTTGTTTTTGTAGCATGGTTAACAATTGACTGATAGAAATGGTCTCTGGTACAGATAAAACAGGACGCAATAAATCACTCAAATGGCGTTCCTTCTCTATTTCCTTTAAGGCATAGGTTAAAATGTCTTTAATATGCAAAATTCCAACCACATGATCCTTATCCCCATTTATCACTGGATAACGGGTAAATCTCCCTGTACTCACAATATCTAAATTATCCTCAAAGCTGTCCCTAATATCGAGAACAACCATATCTGTTCGCGGCACCATGATTTCGCGAGCTGTTGTTTCCGAGAATTCAAAGATATTGTCTACCAGCATTAATTCAGTGTTATCAATTAGTCCACTTTTGTGGCTTTCATTGACTAAAATCCGAATTTCTTCTTCTGTATGTGCCGCTTCATGCTCAGATACCGGTTCAATACCAAACAAACGTAAAATTTTGGAGGCTGCTCCATTTAACAGCTTAATAAAGGGAAACATTACCTTATAAAACAACTGCATGGGACGTGCTACAAATAAAGAAACTTGTTCGGCACGTTGTATAGCTAATGATTTAGGTGCCAGCTCTCCTAATACGATATGTAAAAATGTAATGATCAAAAATCCAATCACAACGGATATCGAGCTCATCCATGGCTCTGTTATCCCTGCATATGTAAAAACGGGATGCAATAAGTGCGCTATCGCTGGCTCCCCAATCCAGCCTAATCCTAGAGAAGCAAGCGTAATTCCCAATTGAGTTGCGGATAAATAAGCATCTAGCTGATGTAATAATGTATCAACTAATCTAGCCTTTACATTGCCTTCTGCTACAAGCTGAGTAATTCGAGATTCACGTATTTTTACCAGAGCGAATTCGGTTGCTACAAAGAACCCATTTAGGAAAACAAGAAATAGAACAAACAATAAATTAATGCTTGTCCCAAGAATGCTACCTGATGCCACATTCTTCCCTCCTATCTCTATAAAGGTATTTCTATTGTAACCTGAGCCCCTGATTTTGAATCAAAATGATAGCTCGCCCCTGCTTTTCCCTTTCGTCCCCAAATATGGTACCATTGGCAATATTGATACCGCTATGAGGTGACGACCGTGTCTTTTCAACCCCATTTACCACTAATTGTACAAAGTGATCGGAGCATTTTAGTAGAAGTGGAAAACCCCTTATTTGATGAAGCAAGACAATCGATTAGTGGCTTTGCTGAGCTTATTAAAAGCCCAGAATATATACATACCTACCGTCTAACTCCACTTTCTTTGTGGAATGCAGCGGCAAGTCAGCTACAAGCAGAGCAAATCCTTGAAGCACTCAGCCGCTACAGTAAATATGGACTGCCCCCTTCTGTTGCGGATGAGGTTAAAAGAGCATTCTCGAGATACGGATTGATCCAGATGCATACCTTCGAGGATCAAATCGGACTGACAAGTGCAGACCCTCTTATTCTCGCAGAAGTTATGGGCTACCAATCTATGCAGCCTTATATAGAAGAAAAACGTTCGGAGAGTCTGTATATACTGAAGCCGTACTCACGTGGACTAGTAAAACAGGCTCTTATTAAGCTTGGCTATCCTGTGCAGGACTTAGCCGGCTATCAGGAGGGCGAACCGTGCCCGATGGAGCTTGTCTCCTGCGATGACACAGGAACTCCTTTTGCCCTGCGAGACTATCAGCTAGCGGCCGTAGATGCCTTTTATGCCAATGGTACTGCTTATGGTGGCAGTGGTGTTTTGTGCTTGCCCTGTGGAGCTGGGAAAACCATTATTGGAATTGGTGCCATGTCACGCTTTGAGACGGCGACTCTTATCTTAACAACAAGTACAACATCTGTCCGACAATGGATCAACGAAATCATAACGAAAACCACCCTGACCGCTGACATGGTAGGCGAATATACTGGTGAACAAAAAGAGGTGCGACCTGTTACCGTTACCACCTATCAAATGGTGACTTCAAGACAGCGTGGCTCAGACGAGTTTCCCCATATGAATTTATTTACGGATCATAACTGGGGACTAATCATTTATGACGAGGTTCATATGCTCCCTGCTCCTATTTTCAAGATGACCTCAAGCATTCAGGCCAAACGGAGATTAGGGTTAACCGCTACTCTAGTACGTGAGGATGGCAAAGAAGATGAAGTCTTTTCCCTGATCGGCCCCAAAAAATACGAAATGCCATGGAAAGCGTTAGAAGCTCAGGGCTGGATCGCAACTGCCCTCTGTAAGGAAGTCAGACTACCACTTCCTTCTATTTATCGCGAGGCCTACGCCTTTTCAAGCACACGTGAGAAATATCGACTAGCAGCGGAGAATCCGATTAAGGTGAACTGGGTTCAAAAATTGCTGAGGCAGCATAAAGACGATCATATCCTCATTATTGGTCAGTACATCAAACAATTAGAATTGGTAGCCAACACTCTAGGCTTACCGCTCATCACAGGTAAAACACCTGAGGAAGACCGTGGCCGCTATTATGAGATGTTTAAGCGTGGAGAAATCAAACAGTTAGTAATATCTAAAGTCGCCAACTTTGCTGTAGACTTACCTGATGCTAATGTTGCAATTCAAATCTCAGGTACATTTGGTTCTAGACAGGAGGAAGCTCAGCGATTGGGTCGTATCTTGCGTCCTAAGGCAACCAACCAAGCCTATTTTTATACACTGGTGTCACGAGATACCCGTGAACAGGAATTTGCGAGCAAACGCCAAATGTTTCTATTAGAACAAGGTTATCACTATCAAATCATAGAACCTGATGAAGAGCCTAAAAGCATTGGAGGGTAAAGCGTAAGATATGTCCCAATCCTTTCCTAGTTTTTGTAACGTTTTTTTTCTTTAAAAAATGTTAGAATGGGATGGAATCTTTACATGCATCAGCTTTTTACTATGACTATCCATATCGTTTGATCATGGAAGAACACTGGAAATATTTATGGATAAAATTCAAAAAGACTAACTGAAACGTTTGAAAACAACGTATCGTCAGATGAAGTGAAGGGAGGCAATACTTCGATGCAAGCCGACAGTGAAATTGTACAACAGGTTTTGCAAGGGGACGTCGAAGCTTTTCGTGACATTATTCAAAAATACCAGCATATGATCTATATCTTCATATATAAGATGGTAAACAACAAGGCAGACGCTGAAGACCTGACCCAAGAGGTATTTATCAAAGCCTACGAAAAGCTGAACACCTATCGAGGTGAAAGTCAACTATCAACGTGGCTCCATACTTTAGCAAGGAATCGTACCATTGACTTTCTCCGGCGCCGGAAGTTCCATGATACGGATGAACAATTGGCTTTCGTCCCTTCAGGAGTACAGAATGAATTACCACAGGAATCGCTTTTGCGAAAAGAACAACAGAAGACCATCGCCGAAGCTTTCGAACAGCTATCTGACTCCTATAAAGAAGTTATTGTGCTTCGTTGTACGCACGAATATCCCTTTGATAAAATCGCTTCCCTGCTTGGGGTAGCAGAGTCTACAGCACGGGTTCGATATTTACGAGCAAGGCAAGAATTTGCCAAAGTGTTAACGAAAATGGAAGGAGGACTCGTACATGAATTCCCAGGAATTTAAGGCAAAATGGACTAACACTGTTGACGACGATATCGCTCTTTCCCATTTAGAAACCTGTGATGAATGCTTGGCTTGGCTAGAGAATGAATGGTCATCTAAAGAGGAAAATCTGTTCCTAAAAGAGATTCCACAACCTTCCATTGACCTAGAAGATAGCATTATGAATAAAATATATGCCGCTCCCCAACATCATGGAGGTTCTAGTCAATCTGAAAAAACAGAGCCGGGGATCATTCCGCTTGCAGTAGCTGATGAAATACCAGAAAGTGGCAAGCCGTCCAAAGCAAAACGCTTTCGATTCTTTTCGTATCCTGTCTTGGGAGCCGCTAGTGTCCTTTTGGTCATGGGGCTTGTAGGCGTTCAGGCTTTAAATGGAGGTTTTACAGGTAGCGTTGATAATACTGGTACGGAGCAATTGCCATCTCCACAGGTAGCTTATGCACCAATGCCTGAGGGGTCGACCTCCTACATGGCAAAGACACCTCAAATTGACGCTAAACAAGCTCCTAACGAGGGCAAATCATCTGAGACTACAGCACAAGCATCTGACCCAAAAGCTGCATCTCAAGAAAAATTACAAGCAGCTCCTGCACCTAACATGAAAAAAGCCGAAGGAACACCTGAGAGACAAGACACCAAGCCAGCTAGAAGCGACAAAGATACTGCGGTAGCTCAAGCAAAGAAATCCCAAGCCCCTTCCGCAGACTCAACAATCGCTATGCTTGATAATGGTAAACAACCCGTTCAACAAGCACAAAATAATAAGCCAGCTTCGTCTTCTCTGCTCGCTTCACGCTCGCTATCTCCAATGCAAGCGGCATCCAAGGAGCATGCAGTAACAGCTTCTGGGACAACAGAGAACAAAGCTGATCAAAATCCAGGCTCAGAGTCTACATCCTCTGATCAATCCGAAAAATTACATGACATAGCAATAGCACCCTCTGAAAATCAAGGGGGCGCAGCAAGTCTAAATAAATCCTTAACAGCGACTGAAACGCCGTCCGTAGACGAATCCGAGGTAGAGTCAATTGGTGAAGTAACAAGCGAAATGTTCACCCAAGAGACAGAGAAGGAAAAAGAGAAACCTCAAACCTTCTCCAGCTTCACCTCTTTGGAAAAGGCAAAGCAAGCCTCGGATATGCCGCTCGCAGGTATAGTCAAAGCAGATTTTAAGCTTGCTTCTGTTGCTATTCATTACGAATCAGAAACAAGTAAACATGTCTCTTCTCAAACATCTATCTATCAACATGGTGACGCTCAGATTCAGCTAGAGGTACTGCGCAATGACACGCAAAAACGTACTTTGTCCATTCCAGGAACCTTTGCTGGGTCTCCGCAAATTTTCTATGTCGGTACTGATAAAGCGATCGGAGTAACTTTCGACTCTCAAGAAAAAAATACAATGCAGCACGCAGTTCACCTTATTACCACGAAATCCTCCCAACAGCTCTATATAATTGCAACAGCAAAAGGAATGAGCTTACAGGATTTAATGGATACTGTAAAAACTATGAATTGGTCATAGTTTGATGCTGTCTGCCAAATACAATAAAAGAACCCTCTAGCCAAAGATAAAACGATGGTTAGAGGGTTTTTGATTATATCTTCATTATGTAACATCTTGTCTAGTAAACACTACATAGGCAATCACTAAAGAAGCAACTCCCCAAACAGATAATACCCCAAGAGAAAAGGGCAGGCTCATGCCTTTAATGGGTGGCAAACTCCCCGCTAAATACGTCGTAAGCTGTAAATTTACATTAAACAAGTACTTCGCTTGTTCCCACGTAGAGGCCATTTGAGTTAAAATAGCCCCACTAATAAGAGCAGCCATCATAATCCCCATGCCAGCCGCTGTGCTTCTCACCAAAACAGAGATCATCAACGATATTGTACCTACCACTACACAAACGAACCAGCCTAATCCATATTGCATCAAAATATATTTCCATTGATCCAATACAAATACCTGTGAGGTTTGTAAGACTTCTCCTGTCGCTTTAAAGCCTGTTAAAACAGGCATCGTCCACCCTCCATAACCAAAGACAACTCCTGAGATAAGATACGCTAGTACTAGAGATAACAATAAGGTCAAGGAAGTGAACAAGAGGAGTGTTATATATTTACTCGTAAGGATTTTCCAACGTTTGACTGGCCTTGTCAGCAACAGTTTAATTGTCCCTTCACTAAATTCTGAAGATACGAGATCAACTGCTAAAATCACAATAATCATCGGTAGAAACAGTCCAACAGACTGATCCATAAATCCGCGTGCAAATGTAACGGCCCCTGGCGCTGACGGATCAATATCATGATCTAAATAATACTGTTGCAACTGTAATTGGGTTTTCAGAAAATCCTTCCATTCAGGAGGGATTCGAGTGGAAGCCAATCTATTTTGGGTATCTACTATCTTTTGTTGAAGAATGGTACGCCAGTCATCGGTACCAATTTGTGCTCGAGCCACCTCTACTGATTGATATTGCGCATATGTAAACAACGGAATCAAAATAAGCAATATGAGGACGACTACATAGAAGCGTTTGCGTCTGACTAGCTTTAAGCTCTCGTTATATACCAGATCAAGCATGCTTCCCCTCCTCATCTACTGCTTCATCTTGGGTTAGCGTAAGAAAAAGGTCTTCCAATGTAACAGCCTTTTCTTCAATGCCAATAACATCTACTCCTGCATGGATAAGGGAACGGTTAACCTCAGCTATTTTGTCCGTTTCCATTCTACACTTTACTCTGCCGTCTGACAAAGCCATAAGTTCATAGACATAGGGGCTTGCCTGCATTAGCTCAACAGCTTTCGGCAAATTATTGTCTCTAAATTTCCAATTCACCTGATCCGCAAATTGCTCCATTAATTGTTTAACGTGGCCAACTGAAATAACTCGTCCCTTATTAATAATGGCTACCCGATCACACATAAGCTCAATCTCACTAAGCATATGACTGGATATAAAGACGCCGATCCTCTCTTCTAGCGCTAAGCGGCGTATGAACTGCCTCAATTCACGAATACCTGCCGGGTCTAATCCGTTGGTAGGTTCATCCAAGATAAGTAAGCGGGGACGATGCAGCAATGCTTGTGCAATTCCTAAACGCTGACGCATGCCTAACGAATATGTTTTTACCCGTTCGTGAATCGCTTCCGTCAGCTCCACCTGCTCTACAACTTCACGAATTCTTTCAGAGCTTACCTTTTTACTCATTCGGGCAAACATTTCTAAGTTCTCTTGTCCTGTTAGAAAGGGGTATAATTCAGGGTTCTCCACAATACATCCGACCTGATCAATTGCCTTCAAAAAATGGTTTTGTAAAGAATACCCACCGATTTTTATCTCTCCTCCATCAGGTTTGGTAAGCCCGACCAACATACGAATCGTGGTTGTTTTTCCAGCTCCATTAGGTCCAAGAAAACCAAATACCTCCCCTGCTCGCACATCAAAGGTAATATCATGGATCAGTCGTTTTTTCTTTATTGATTTTTGTAAACGAGCAACAGAAAGAACTGCGTCTGCCACATGTCTCCCACCTTTCTCTCTTATATTTATAAGCATAGGATTTCTTATTCTTTCACAAGGAAAGCTTCCTCATGCTTTTTCTCCTACATGAGCCTCTCTGGTTTGATCACTATTTAGAATGGTACAATAGAAGTGCAGTGTAACAAGAATACCTGCTCAATAAGGAGGTTCTCTGTGCTTAGTTCTAAAAAACATCCGTTAACGAAATGGCTTCTGCTACTGGCTTGCATATCTTTTTTGGCTCTATTAGTCGGCTTCTGCTTTGCGTTTACGCCAGTGCATTTAGCTGATAAAAGCACATCTGAGCTTCAAACCCCCAAAGAAGACCAAACACCAGAAGCTCCTCCTCCTGCTATCCTGCCCACTACAGGCACATTAAAAGTGGTAGCGCTGGGTGACTCCTTGACACGCGGGTTAGGAGATGCAAGCGGATTAGGCTATATTGGAATTTTGAAGCAAAAGGCTGAAAAGGAGCGTAATCAAAGCATTCAGCTAAGCAATCTAGCTATCAGCGGCAGTGAATCAGGAGATGTAGTAAACCAACTGAAACAAACTAATGTTAAGCGCCTGATTTCCGAAGCCAACCTCATATTGTTTACGATTGGGGGGAATGATTTGTTTCGCCAAAGCGGCGGTATATTTGAATTTGATCTTGAGAAACTATTGGACGCTTCAACCCAGCTTACTATCAACTATGAAGCCATTGTAAAACAAATTCGATCTATAAATCCAGAAGCACCCATTTTTTATACCTCTCTCTATAATCCTTTCGGCGATACAGAGTTCAAACAAGAATCAAGTACCCATGTTCAGGAGTGGAATAATGAAGCTACTGCTATCTCAGCCCGTTATCCTAACGTGCTGGTGATCCCCTCCTACGACTTATTTTGGAACAAAGAGAAAGCCTATCTATACACGGACCATTTCCATCCGAATCATGCTGGATATGAGCGCATAGCCGATCGAATTATGCAGGCGATAAAATAACTCGATTGATGACTATTCTCCTTACATAAAAAACTGTCGAGGCCTCTTGCCCCCGACAGTTTTTTTATTTGTATTCATTTTCCTACCGAGTCATCGTCATAGCTTGACCTGTACGAGCAGTATAGCAGTTGCGTCCTAGAGTATAGAACAAAATACTGAAAAGCGAGATACAGGAGATAACCGTAAACATAATTGTTCCATTGTATATTCCCAGTATATATCCTCCTAGCACCGGCCCTAAAAATTGTCCTAAATTATGAAAGCTTTGGGCGCCAAAATAAGTTCCTCGCATCCCCTCAGGTGCTAAATAGTCAATAAAAACGGTGGAAGCAGGGAAGGTTAAAATCTCCCCAATGGTAAAGATGCACATGGAAATCATAAAAGTCAGCCAACTCGATGAAATCCCGAAGCCTAGCAATCCCATCGCATACATGATGGTTCCCGTTACAAGACTAAACAACGGGGTCTTTTTTTCGGCCCATCTGGATAAAGGAAGCTGCAAAGCAACCACCACTATGGCATTTAAGCTCATCAGATATGAAAATAGGATGGCTCCGTCAACGAACATTCCCTGAACGAATTGGGATAGGGTTACAGTCATTTGAGAATAGCCCACTGATACCAGAATGCCACCGACAATAAAGTAGCGTAACGCGACATCCTGACGTACCACATTCCAGGCCGAAGCAAATGTAATTTTTTCTTTCTTTTGACCCTCAATTTGTTTTATGCCAAATTTATGTAACAAAAATTGCAGGCTGATGACATAGAGCAAATAGATCATGGCCGTAACAATAAACGGGAGAGCCCCGCCTAGTAATGCTAAATAAGCCCCAAGCAAAGGACCCACGGAAACACCAATGTTTATAGCCAGATAACGCATGGAAAAAACTCGAAAGCGTCGCTCTGGCTCTGTTAAATCTGCCATGAGCGCTTGCGATACAGGCTCGTAAAAGGAACGGCAAAATCCCGCCAAAATGTTAAGCAAAATAAAAAAGATTGCGCTTTTTCCAATCGCAAATCCTAAAAAAACAAGTACCCAGGTATACAATGCCCACAGCATAATTCTCCTTCGTCCAAATAAATCAGATAACGTTCCTGCAATAAATCCTCCCACTGTAGATGCCAGAGGACCAGCCCCAATAGTAATTCCAATCATGACCGGACTCAGATCAGTTGTCTTGGATAAATGAATAGCCAAAAATGGCATACTCATAGAACTAGCAGCTCGCACAAAAATCGTACCGATAAGTAAGGAGTGTATTATAGGGTGAAATTCTTGCCAGTATGCTCGTAGTCTGTTCATCTTTTACTCCCCTTTATCTATCTTTATCTCTTTGTGATAAACCAAATTGTAGGAATATTCAAATGAAAAGTCAATGACAGCTCCCTATTCTTCTATATGAAAAATTTGATTAGGATTATCTAAATCTTTAATGGGGATAAACTATTGACTTTCTTAATTTAGTACCTGATACTATTATCAGATACTAAATTAATTCACGTAAGAAATGGGGTCATATTGATGTCGGCTTACTCGAATCCTTTTTCCAATTCTACCTCACCTGATTTTGGGTCGCCTGCTTTGTCGTCTAAAGCCCGTATCACAGCTATAGGGTCTTACGTTCCAAACAAGCGACTCACTAATTTTGATTTAGAAAAATTAGTAGAGACTAGCGATGAATGGATTGTTAGAAGAACTGGCATGCGAGAGCGACGCATAGCTGAACCCGACCAATTTACAAGCGATCTTTGCCTACGAGCTGTTCAGCATTTGCAGCAAGCATATGATAAAGAAATAGAGGATGTTGATTTCATTCTTGTATGTACGACCACCCCAGACTATCCTTTTCCCAGTGTAGCTAGCCAACTACAGGCTAAGCTATCAATTCGTTTTGCTGGAGCGCTTGATGTAAATGCCACATGTGCTGGTTTTGTCTATGGACTACATCTAGCTAATTCTCTGATAAGCAGTGGTCTGCATAAAAAAATTCTTGTGGTAGCCGGAGAGACATTATCAAAAGTGACTGATTACTCCGACCGTAATACCTGTGTTTTGTTTGGGGATGGCGCTGGTGCAGTACTTGTTGAACGTGATGAACAGAATCCTAGCTTCCTGCATTCCTTTATGAGCAGTAATGGTAATGGCGGGATTCATTTATACCGTTCAGGTCTCTCTAATCAAATGGGGGATGTAGAGCTGCTTGGAAAGGGAAATATCTATCAAAATGGTCGGGAATTATATAAGTGGGTAGTCTCTCAATTGCCTCAGGGAATGCACCAACTGGTTGAGGCAAGTAATTTCTCATTACTGGATGTAGATTGGTTCGTGCCACACAGCGCTAATTTACGCATGATTGAGTCGATATGCGAAAAAAGCGGATTTCCGTTAGAGCGAACGCTGCACAGTTTGGAATATTTCGGAAATACCTCCTGCGCTACTATCCCGCTCGCTTTAGATATGGCTTTATCAAACGAGCAAATTAAACAAAACGACACGGCTATTCTTTACGGTTTTGGCGGCGGTTTAGTTCAAGCGGCTTCGCTTGTGCGTCTGTCTTTAGATAAACGTCAGGATTAATTTAAACGAGATGTAAAAAAGCCATCCCCATCGAAGCCTAAGCTTCTAGGGATGGCTTATTCTGTTTTCCTTTACCTCGTCGGAAATATAAGTAGGAATAAATATAGGTAGATAGAATCGTTAGGCACACGGAAGAAACGATTAACAATAAGCCCAACCATCCTGGCAAATACGGACATAACAGATAGACTACACCTGTCAGCATCCAGAATACGGACAATTTACGATGAGTATGAACCCAAACCTCCTGTTCTGTTTTCGTCCAGGACGTACGCATACCCAACGGATGCAGATACGATATCCATGGCAACAAATAGCCATAAACTAACAAAATAATACCTACTATAATCATGCTATACATTTCGATGCCTATCGGAATAAATAAATTTTGCAATATCAATAAGCAATATATTGTACTAAATATTACTGCTTGAGCTATTCGTAATAAATCAAAGCAAATCTCCATCTGTCTCGTCTGTCGCTCACGTTGGCGAGAAATCGTAATAAATGCTCGTAACAAAATGGGAGCAATGATTAGGACAAGACTAAAAATAAGGAGAAACAGCAGCTTATCCTGATAGTATCCGGTCTCATCCCCTATCCTCATCGCTACTAACAGCTTATCGGGCATTTGGGTGTAAAAACCGATCGCCGCAATAATTGGAGACAAAGTGATCAGCACTAGCATAAAGTCAAGCCAATACCACACTCTTTGCGTACGATGCAATTGCATGTTGTTTCACCGCCATTCTTCCTATTAAAAACCTGCCTCTATTCTTTTAGAGGGGGAAAAACTAGTGATTATTAGATGGGTATGGATTGAAGCATCTCACCTTGGTCATTCCATTTCACTGCTCGATACTTGGCATCATGGTAAAATGTAAACCACGCTTGTTGGGCTATCATTTCCTTCAACCACTTTTCCTTAGCATAGATAGAGGTCATTGGATAATCATCATAGGCCATGACCCATAGCGGGTTCTGATGTGCATGCGTAGGCATAATATCTGCCATATGGCAAGCCTTCTCACCCTTACTTTCGAACAAAATAATAGCATGTCCATCACTGTGGCCACCCGTATGCACCATTTTTATGCCTGGAACAACCTCTTTTTGGCCGGCATACGTGCAAACCTGCTTCTCGATGGGGCGCCAATTGTCCTCCCAATACGTGTTTTTAGACCTGATATTAGGAGATCGCATTTCATTCCATTCAATTTCGTTGATATAAATAGTAGCATTAGGAAATGTGGAATAGAGACTGCCATCCTCTGCCACACTTACTAATCCGTTCGCATGATCATAGTGCATGTGGGTCATTAGGACCAAATCAATGTCTTCAAATTGCAACCCGACTTCTTGAAGAGATTCCGACAATTCCGATTCCTCAACCAGTCCAAAGTTACGTTTTTGTTTCTCATTTAAGCGATTTGTCCCCATTCCCGATTCGATCAGTATATTTTTTCCGTGGACTTGTACAAGAATTGGATCAGAACGGAGTGGAATTTGATTCTGTTCATTAGAAGGGTAGCGTTTACTCCACAAAGCCTTTGGGACAACTCCAAACATCGCTCCACCGTCTAACTGGGTCATTCCACCTCTCATCCACGTTAGCTTACAATCACCAATTTGCAGTGTATTCATGCTACTCCTCCTCTAACCCATTTCTCACGCGAAACTCTTATCTCTACGTTACACCAAGTCAGCTTTCTGGTAAAGAAAACTTCCTTGATTAGATTGATTTGTGGATAAACCTGAAAAATTTTGTAGGTAAGGAAAGCCTGATAAATTAAAATCTATGACACAACCAACAAATTATTCCTAGCTGTTAAACATCCACGAAAAGAAAGGCACCCGATGAGGGGTGCCTATGTTACATATAGACTATTGTACCTACTTTTCTTGAAAAACAACCGTTTTTGATAACCCAATTATTTCTACTGCATAATCACTAGATACTGCTTCCATGATAAATTGAAATTCTCCATTTGATCTGCGCAAGATCATTTGTGCTATTTTTTCTGACTTCTTAAACAAACTGATAGCATGGTCATTTTCTGGATAGCCATCCCTCGTTGCTATGAATCGACAACCTGCAGGCAAACAGAATCTCCAACCTTTTACTCGAATATTCTGCTGTTGTGCATGAAGAAAATGACGCTTCCCTAATAATATCATGTGTTCGCCCATTTCCACGCCACCTTCACCCTAAAGGGCTATTAAAGTTATTTTTATTGTGCAATGAAATCGTTAGAAAAGGAAGTGCTTCGACAAAAACTCCAATAAAGCGACAGCATAAGTAAAACACTGTAAATCCTTTACATTTACAGCTAAATTTATGAAATAAGCGAACAATCACTCCTTACTAGGCTCATCGAATCTGTTACTTGCAGGAGTATAAAACCTATCTTATGTATCTATTTCCAAAATTTATATAAGAGTTTTTTTTATGATCTCCTAAACATAATCATCTGGAAGGGGGAATTGTAGGAAAGCTTGTTTTCATTTACTGAAAATTCATTTTTGTATTTCTTTTTTCTAACCAATTTTTTTCTTTATCGTTCGACATTTTCCTCTCATTTCGAGCATTTTTTCATTATCAATTTTTTGCTATTATATTTTTCCAGCGTCACTTCTTTTTACTTCCTCTCGTGACATATCTACAAAAGGATTATTGATAACTTTCTCAAAAAATCCAATTATTACGTTTGAGAAAATACGAATAACCAAGTAAACTAAATCATGGATAGTCTGATATCCGCAAGTATTTGCCCGCCCAAAACATGCAGATCGGCGGGCATTTTTTTATTCCTAGGTTTATTTATCCATACGTACAAATGTAACCCCGCTCATATCTTGGATTTCTAGTAGCATGTGATTGATTTCTGTAGAGAGTTGTGCTTGAATCTGCAAATCAAGCATTGTTTTTGAGTTCTCTTCTTCATCAGGCATTTCCACCTGATAGGTCGTTATTTTAACACCATTATTTGCCAATTTATCAATCACATCCCGTACGTGATTTTGTCCTTGCAAATGAACCACGAGACGCATTGTTTTTGGAAATAGCAATTGCAAGCTGCGATCTAGAATTTCCAATCCAATCAATACGAGGATTGTGGCACAAAATCCGATGCCATACATACCTGAACCAATAGCAAGCCCAATACCTGCTGTTGCCCACAAGCCTGCTGCTGTTGTTAAACCACGAATCGATTGTTTTTGCACTAAAATAGTTCCCGCTCCCAGAAAGCCAATTCCGCTCACCACATTGGCTGCAATCCGACTTGGGTCTAGCTTGACAGAATCCCCCAAAACATCAAAAAAAGCATATTTAGAAACAATCATGATCAATGAACTGCCCACTGCTACAAGGAAATGCGTGCGCAATCCCGCTGCTTTCTGTCTACTTTTACGCTCAAATCCGATAAGTGCCCCACATAAGCCCCCAACAAATAAACGCAAGAGTAACTCCCATTCCATCGCCATCCCCCCTCTCTTCTCTATACCCTTATATGCAGTCCGTTAAAACCAGATCAGTGTCATAGTAAAAAGAGCAAAAAATCTGACTCTCGTGTGGAGAATCAGACTATATGCAGCTACCCTTCCTCTAATTCGGTTCTAAAACATAGGAATATGGCACATGTAAAAAGGAAAGTAAACGATTTTGCCCCTCTTCCTCCTGAACCATTTGAAGAATTTCGCTGAGCTCCTTTTGGACAGACTCATACCGAAGTTCGTGCTGCTGCTCTGATTCCGCATTTGTTTCATACTCCATTATCCAACCTGCCACTTGCTTTGCTACAGGGAAAAGGGCCTTCTGAATTTTCATATAGCTCATTGATAATTGGTGCTGATTTTGTTCGAAAAGCTGTTCAGAGCGCTGTTCCAAATATCCACGAATCTCCGCCAAGCGAGACAGTAATTCTCTTAATTTCCATAGTTGCTTATGCTGCTTTCGTTGCTTTGAATCTAGAAGTGGGAACGGATCGCTGGATAGTAGGGCTTGCAAGTCTGGCCACGGCTTTTTCTGAAGTGATTCCTCCAGCTTTTTCATGCAATACGCATCAGCAGGAAGCAGTTCTACCGTTTCTCTGAAGGCAGGTAAGGTATTTCGCGCATAGCTTTTCACTCCCCAATCGCTATGAGCTTGCAGGGCTTTCACAAAAGAAAAACAATGTGGATCTAATAATTCCAGTTCTCGCTCGCTTACCTCATGAGTAGACAAAATTGTTTGTTTAACGGTGTTATCTGGTATCTGAGAATGTCCTTCCCCCAATTGCATTCCTCTCTTCACATAAGTCCGCAATGTATCACCTGTCAAAGAGGAATCCTCATTTCCTTGATAAAGCTGGATACGGAAGGCGGCAAATTCTTCAAAGCCCTGCAGATTCCCGTATCCATCATCAATGATATGCAAATCGGCCTGTACTTCCATTAGCTCACTTAGTACCTGCTCTTCTAATGCGTAGATACATCCCTCGATGTGAGTCCAATAGCTTCTACATTCCGCCTCTGAACCCAATACCCTTTGATAGACATCATGAAATAAGAGAATATGAGCAATTTCATGAAAATAATTTTGAAACGGAAACTTGAGATTTTCTCCCCGGAGATAGGAGCCTGCATTCTGATAGATTTTCCCGTGCTCAGGACGAAACAGTGTAGGTAAGGTGGAATCTACATCTAAAAAGAGTTCAATGCCCGCATTATAGCTATTAGCCCATATAGCTAGGTAAGTTGGACTTAGCAGGAGGGCTATAGAATGGTTGGTAATTTGTACAGGTAGATTAAAGTGAAGACCATTCGTCTCTTCCTGCAAGGATAACCACGTCATCCCTACTGCCAAAGCCTGATACAACGCAAATTCACCCTGTACAACCGAGTGTCTCGCATAAAGCTGTAGCTGTCTAAGGCAATTCGTGACACCTTCTGCTTCATATGTATATTGTTGTTGAAACTGTTCAAGGCCCTCTACAAAATCCTCGTGTTCAATCGTCAAAAATACATTAATTCCATCTACCCAGAAGTCCGATCCTATTTTCGACTCCAACCATTCATCCGTCTGATGTGCTAGCTTACGTAGTTCCTCATAACGCTGTAGCATTTGAGGGGAATTCATTTTATCCTATCCCTTCTTCAAATTGATAGAAATGCTTTTCGTCCGATAACAAAACAAGAGCACGCGTCAAACCATACGTGCTCTTGCCTTACACATTAAAGCTTACAAACTCCGGTAATAATTGGATGTGCCATCCCTTTAAGTTCAGCTACTTTTTCATTGTTGACCGTAATTTTTACAACTTTTTTCACAGCAAAACCCTCCTTTACGTTGAAAGTTCATTTTACTTTTAAAAAAAGCACTGCTTTACAAGCAAACGTCAACAACTACACGCCACATTAACTCTTTCATTTGCTTTACATTCTTGTTATCCGAGAGTTCTACTTTTACTACTTTTTTCATCATTTACATCCTCCTTATAACCAGATTTATATGATAGGAGTGATAACTATCAATACAGACATTATGGCGGATAATTCTGAACATTTCAATAATATTACATTTTTTTTATATTATACTAGCTTTGGCAGACGAATTACATCAAGTAACATATATAGAGAGACTAAGGCATGGAAATGTTTAGAGAACAACTATTACATACAAATAAGAATTGAAATAGGCCAATGAAAATAAAAACGGAGCGATAGAAGGACAAATTCCTGTCTACTACTCCGGCTTATCATGCTTTTTACTTGCTTTTTTATCTGTATTTGGCCTTACCCGGCAGTTTTGCTCCTCATGCTCTACCGTTTTTGCTCATTCATCGCTTGCAGGGCCAAATAATAAGCCCCTTTTGAAGAACAAATCTCATCTATAACAAATACGGGGTCTGGTATATATTTTTTTACCTCTTCGTAAAACGCCTCTTGCACAAGCGCAATTTTGGTCAAGACACTGCCCTTTAAAGCAATGGAAACAGGCGGTTCAAACCTGAATTTATGGTACAAACGGATCGTTATTTGAGCCAAATGCTCTCCCGCCCTTTGTAGAATTCGTTGAGCATTTGGTTCGCCAGCTTCCGCTTCTCTCACAACTAAGGGGGTTAGGGCTGCTATTTTATCCTTTGAAGAAGAATAGACAAAGTCTTTGATCTGTGCTGTCTTTTGGATTTTCAAATATTCGACCAGTCTCTGGCCTAATGAGCTGTGTTCAAGTCCACACTCTTCCTCTAGGATTAATTGACGCAGAGCTTCCATTCCAATCCAATATCCACTACCTTCGTCACCTAGTAGATGCCCCCATCCTCCCGTCATTAAGCTTTGACCTTGATGTACTCCAAGCGCTACCGCTCCCGTACCTGCGATGGTCAAAATGCCATCTTGCCCTTGCAAGCAAGCCGCATGAGCAATTCGGGCGTCATTTGTGATCGTGAGAGGTATTCCAAAACGCTCTTGTAGACTCGTTTCCACTACTTCCCGATGTGTTCCGCTCTGAATACCGGCTAGCCCTAAAAATAAATAGGCACATTCACAATCGTCTATGATTGCACTCTGACATTGTTCAATGGCTTTTATGATATGTGCGATAGCTGTCTCTCTATGCACTAGAACATTACCGTATCCGCTTTCTGCCCTTGCAAGCTCTGCTCCTTGAAAATTGTAGGCTACCGCTATTGTTTTCGTTCCCCCGCCATCAACTCCAATGATATAGGCCACTTTTCTTCACTCACCTTACTTACGCTTTTTCAACAAACGCAAATTTTCCCCATGGCTGTAATTGATCCAATAAGAAAATTTCTTCTTCCGCAATACGGCCAACCACATTGGTCTTCCCTGAATTCTCCATATCCTGCAAGGCAAGTTGCAATTCTCCTTTGTACTGTCCATATAGATTGTTTTCAATTAAAATATCTCCACGGCGGATATGCGGTGTATTGGATGGCGGAAAATCCTCCTGCTTGTATTTCACGCGAGATTGTGTGGATCGAATTAGGTAATCGGACACGTCCCCGCGATAGAAATGTGGCTCTTCTACTACAATCTTTTTCTCAAGAGGCGTAATGCTGTCATGTAACTGGACCCTAAAAGTTAATTTATGAGGATTCACTTCGCTTACTTCACGTAGCTCTGATTCTGACGCATAAGCATTTGCAATAATGATATCGTCAATCAGCCCCATTGAATACAGGTGCTTTACCTGTGTAGCGATAGGAAGCGTACGGTGCATTTCCAGTGAGCAAAGCCCCTCAGTGACTGGCCACGGACCAAATGTAGCTGCCGTCGAGGTAACAAACGCCGCTGTTCGAATTCCTTTTTCTTTAAATTGGCGGCTACAAGCTTCAAAATGCTTCAATGACAAGCCTGAATAGCGATGCGGATAAAAGTTATGTGAGCCAAGTATATTATCTACTTGAGGCTGGTACGCCATAATATTGTCAATATACTTCGTTCCGCTGCTCATATTCAATTCAATTTTTAACCTATACGGATTATAGGTCATCATCGCTTCCTCATGACCGGTAAATCCCATATCAAGACGAATGCCATAAGCCCCTAGACGATGGAAAAAGGATAGATCATCATAGGAAATGCCCAGTTTACCAAAAACACGCGGTGCTATATCCACGATGACTTGCATATCTAGGCTATTGGCGAAATCAATGGTTTCTTTAAATTCCTGCACAATTGTCTCAGCATCCCCTTCAACAGACAATAGGCAAGTAAAAATCCGTGTAAAGCCATGTTGATGCGCTAGTGCAATATACGCTTTGTCCTTCTCGACTGTACTATGCTCCGGGTAAATAGAGATACCTAGCTGATGCATATCAAACCCTCCTTTGTCTATTTTGAGGTTTCTGCTTTTACTTTTTGTAAAATACGAATCATATGCTCAATCAGCTTTTGCTCACTCATTGAGGTCATAAGATGGTCTTGTGCATGAATCATTAGCAGTGTTTTCTCCGCAGGTGTGCCGTTTAATTCAGCCTGAATCAAATCCGTTTGCGTGTGGTGAGCAAGTGTCAATTCTTCCTGCGCCTGCTTCATCAGCTCAGCAGCTTTTTCAAAGTTATACTCTTCGGCTGCTGACAAGGCTTCAAAAGCCAGACCACGAGCATTTCCACTATGGACAATAATTTCAAAAATGACCGTCTCATTGTTATTGATTTCGTTGTTCGTTTCGTTTTGCATGCTGATCCACTCCCATTCATATCATGATTCCTCTTCTTTACACGCTTCTAGGAGGATACGTTACATTCCCCAAAATAACAGGCTCCCGAGCTCCTGTAGCAGTTGGCACATTACTTGGCAGGCGGTGAAACGTTTCATGGGCCAATAAAGCAAATGCAACTGCTTCCTTAGCCTCGGACGACAATCCGACATCCTCCTGTGTGATAACCCTGCATGTATTTCCCAACTGTTGTTGCAGCATGGAGAGTAGCGTTTTGTTATAGCTGCCGCCACCCCCAATAATCACCTCATCCACCTGCAATGTGGGAAAAATATAATTTTTGTAATGATAAGCAATCGAGCTAGCTGTAAACATCGTCATGGTAGCAAGTAAATCGTATGGGGATAGATGAGTATTTTCACGTATGATTTTTTCAACAAACTGCTTACCAAATAGCTCTCTACCCGTGGATTTAGGCGGTTGCAGCTGCATATATTCGATGCTCATGCATTGTGTAAGCAAATCCTCATCCACTACTCCTTGAGCCGCCCATTTTCCATCCTGATCATAAGCTGTATCGAATAGGATTCTGCACAGCTCGTCGATAATCATGTTACCAGGGCCTGTATCAAAGGCATACACATCCTGTAACTGAGCGGCTTTAGGAATGACGGTTACATTGCCGATCCCACCAATGTTTTGCAACAGCCGCGACTTCTCCTGATCTCGGTACATGATCAGCTCGGTGTAGGGGACCAGAGGAGCTCCCTGTCCTCCTGCAGCCATGTCCATGGTACGAAAATTGGAGATGACGGTTGTATTGGTACGATAGGCAATTACGGCAGGCTCACCGATCTGCAAAGTAGACGCTACATATGGTCCCTCTGACTGAGGCTGATGATAAATCGTTTGACCATGAGAACCAATGACAGAAATACTGGCAAAATCAAGCTGATTTTGTTTACAAATAACTTCTACAGCGTCTGCAAATAATTCTCCGAGTTTAAAGTTAAGGCTGCAAATGACCTGTACGTTCGAGCGTTCAAGTGACAAACTGTCCATAATTTCGTCGCGCACAGACTGAGTAAATGGAAGCGTCATAAAATCAAGTAGCTTAACCTGTGAATCATAGCCCTTTCCCTGAATATCGACCAGTGCTACATCAATGCCATCCAAAGAGGTACCTGACATAAGTCCGATCACATAAGCCATAATTAAGCTTGCTCCTCTTTAAAAAATTGAGGCAGATAATCACGATGAGCCTCTAACAAATCATCTAGCACAGCCTTAGCTTTTTCATCGCTTGGCACTAAAGGATTAATAGTCAATGCCAGCAAGGCTTTCTCATAAGAACCAGTCACCGCCGCCTCTGCACCTACCCGCTCAAACGATTTGATCTGTTGAACAAGTCCATTAATAGCTGTAGGTAACTCGCCTACTGTGATTGGTTTTGGCCCTTCCTTCGTAACAATGCAATTTACTTCGATTGCTGAATCATGAGGAATCCCCTGAATGGTTCCATTGTTTCTAACATTTAATGTCTGAATATCATTTGTTCCATTATACAGAGAGGAGATAAGACTACAAGCGGCATCACTATAATACGCACCACCGCGTTTTTCCAACTGTGGAGGTTTGATTTGTAGCTGTTCATCCCGGTATAGCTCAAAGAGATCGTCTTCCAATCGTTTTACCACCTCTGCTCGCGTGGTTCCTGATTCGAATGCTTTTAATTCCTCAGCTAAAATATCCTGTGTCTTATAGTAGTACCGATGATATGGGCATGGGATTACGCCTAATGCTTGCAGGAAAGCTGGCTCCCAAGGCATTGGAGCGATATTGCGCATAGATAATTGTTTCTCTGGGTCAGCCAACATGTGCAGGACCTGCTTGGTTACATCCTCCCCATCAACTGTAGCGCGAAGTCCATATACAAGATGGTTAAGTCCGGCAAAATCAATGTGAAGTCGTCCTACATCAATATCAAGCATCTTTGCTATCGTCATCTTTGTGGTAATCGGTACGTTGCAAATACCAATGACCTTAGAATGCTTACCATAACGCAATAGAGCTTCGGTTACCATGCCAGCCGGATTGGTAAAGTTAATCAGCCATGCATTCGGGCATAGCTCTTGCATATCCTCGGCAATTTGTAGCAGTACAGGTATCGTACGCAGTCCCTTACATAATCCACCTGCTCCATTGGTTTCCTGGCCAATCATTCCATGCATTAATGGAATTCGTTCATCCTTAATCCGCGCTTCCAATAATCCAACCCGCATTTGTGTCGTAACAAAATCGGCGTCCCGTAAAGCTTCCCTGCGATCCAATGTTAGATGAATCTCCATCGGTACACCCGCTTTTTTGACCATACGTTTAGCTAATTCACCAACAATGTGTAGCTTCTCTCGCCCTTCCTGGATATCTACCAGCCATAATTCACGGATTGGCATCTCATTGTATCTCTTAATAAAGCCTTCCACCAGCTCCGGAGTATAGCTAGAGCCTCCTCCGATTGTTACAATCTTAATCCCTTTTTTACTCATCTTGCTTTCTCCTCTCTGTCCCATTTCTCCTATACTTGTCCGCAGATTTCTAGTCTTTTGAGGAAATAATGGCAAGCTTAGTACAAGTACACGAGATAATAACTAGCCGCCGTACAAACTGCTAATGAACCGATGATAAATGTGATAGCCTGCCTATGATTTTTATATTTGCCTTCAAAGTAAAGCATAACGATACTGACGCCTGCGCCTCCAGCCAAGCTATTTACTAGAAATAGACTCGCTCGCTGGGATAGTCCCAACCACATCAGAAACGGGGTAAGCAGCAAATTTAAGCCCACCAAAAACGTAAAAAAGAAAAAAGCGCTTTTCCAACGAAATCTAATAAGCTTGTTGCTCTCCTCCATTGTCCATTCCTCCCCTATATGCAAAACGACACTATCAGACAACAAGAACGTAATCTGAGTAGAATGTTACTCATTTATCATGTATGCTTCTCCAGCAAAAGAGACGTGGACAAAGAATGCCATAAGCTCCCTTTGCTCCACGTCCCCCCTTTCTTTATCTTACATGATGTCTAAATTGTCGCTGTTTCCTCAGCTTCTCTTTCTTGGTCCACTACTTTTTTGTCATACATTTTAAAGAATGGAATGTAGATCAGGAAGGAAATCAGGATATTCATTACGACCAGAATAATGGCTCTCCAATCTCCACCCGTAGCCAGATACGCTCCAATCGGTGCTGGCAGTGTCCACGGTACCATAATGTAGGTCGGATTCACCAAGCCAAGCACAGTGGCATAATACGACAAGGAAGCCGTAATAACAGGAACGATAACGAAAGGTATAATCAGCACTGGATTTAACACAATCGGCATCCCGAAAATCACGGGTTCATTAATATTGAAGATCCCCGGTACAATGACGGTTTTTCCTAATGTCTTGTGATAGTTTGATTTGGCAAATAACAGCATGCATAGGACAAGACCAAGTGTCGCACCTGATCCTCCAACCCAAACAAACCATTGAAAGAATGTTTCAGGTGCCACATGCGGAATCGCTTGACCAGCGGCTACTGCCTCCGCATTTTTGGCCAAATACACTTCCCATAGTGGACGAGCAATCGTCCCTACAATGGAAACCCCATGAATACCAAATGCCCAGAAGAACGTAATTAAAATAACGGGAATTAGTATACCAGGTAAGCTATCTCCTGCTTTTACTAACGGTGCAATAATTTTATCAACAAGTCCATGTAAATCAATTTTAAAGACAACCGTAATGATTGTCATGATCAGAAGCACGACTGCTACCGGGATCAATGCTTCAAAAGAACGTAGCAGGGAAGGCGGCACCTGTTCTGGAAGCTTGATCATCAAATTGCGCTGTTTACAGAAGCGCAATACCTCTACAGCAAAAATAGAAGCAAGCATCGCTACGAACAAGCCGTGTCCACCTAGATTGGTCATTGGAAGAACAAAGCCTGCTCCATCCATCACTTTAGGTGCAATCGTCATGAGAAATGCCATGATTGCTAATTGTGAACCTGCCAAAGGATCAAGATTGTAGCTCTTCGCCAGATTATGCCCGATCCCAAAGGAAATGTAGAGTGACATGATAAACATCGTCATACGGTATGGAATAAGAATTTGACCCGCATTTTCCTTTGCCCACATTGTGATTGCCCAATCTTGCGGCAACGGTGGGAAAGCAATAATTAAGAAGAAACTTCCTACGATAATAAACGGTAAAGCGGAGATAACCCCGTCGCGGATTGCACGTAAATGGCGTTGTTCAGCGATACGAGCAATAGGACCTGACAAGTGTTTATCTAGAAATTGTACAAAAGCGTCCATGTCTTACTTCCCCCTTTACTCCCTGCGGACATCCTCTTTACAAGAAATGTTCTAGGTGTCTGATTACTTTGCTACTTCCTGTACTTTTTTAAATAATGTTGCTCCACCAAGTGGTGTGTAGCCCTGAGGCGGAATCAGTTCGCACGGCACTCCTGCTGCATCCGCTTCTTGTTTTAACTGTTCAAAACGATGACGTACCTGAGGAGCTACCATGGCTACATTCCAGCCATTTTTCACTTCCTCAGCAAATTCTTGTGTACTGACAGCCTTCACTTCCATTTCGATCCCATGCTTATCTGCTTCTTTTTTGAGAGCGTTTACCACAATAGCACTGGACATCCCTGCGGAACATACGAATAATACCTTCATTACGATTCCTCCTTTTGCATGTATGAAAGTTTTTTGTAACCTTTACTAAAATAAAGCACTAGCTTTCAAGAGCGGGGGAAGCTCTTGGACATCAGCAGGTAGGTTTTATACAAGCATGATGAATGAAATGCTTTTCGATACCTGCTTTCTACCTGCCTTTAGTGTTACACCCCACTATGCATGTTGTCGAATCTATTTGTTTATAATGGTTGTATTTTTACTTGCGACACTATTCTGATGATTGTTGCAGGGCGTGCTGAACAAATCCCTCATACTTTTGCAAACGCTCCAGCGCCTCTTCATATTCACATGCAGCTAATATCATCACGATTGCTGCTTTTACATTCTTGTTAGCCTTTTCATAGAATTCAGTAGCTTGCACGTAGCTAACCTCTGTTGCTTGCATAATAATTCGCTTGGAACGTTCCACTAGCTTTAGATTAGTTGGCTGAACATCTACCATCAGGTTTTTATACACTTTGCCAACGCCAATCATCGAGCAGGTGGAGATCATATTTAATACTAGCTTCTGTGCTGTTCCCGCCTTTAATCGAGTGGAGCCCGTCAAAATTTCAGGACCTGGAACTACCTCGATAGCTACATGAGCAAAACGACTAATCTCCGCACCCTTATTACAAGCAAGACTGGCTGTGCTGGCTCCTGCACTGCTCGCATACTGGAGAGCGCCGATAACATAAGGTGTGCGTCCGCTGGCTGCAATCCCGATAACGGTGTCTTTGTCTGTTAATCCAATGGCTTGCAAATCATTTTTAGCAAGCTCCGCATTATCCTCGGCACCTTCCACCGCAACGACAAAAGCCTCTTTTCCCCCAGCAATCAATCCTTGTACCATCTCAAAATCAGTACCAAAAGTAGGAGGGCATTCCACTGCATCCAGAATTCCTAATCGTCCGCTGGTACCGGCCCCTATATAAATGAGTCTTCCGCCTTGTTTAAAAGAGCGAATTACTAGCTGAATGGCTCTTTCAATCTGCTCCAGCTCAGCAGCAATGGCACGTGGTACCTTTTGATCTTCCTCATTCATGATTTGCAACACGTTTAGGATCGTCATCTGGTCCAAATTCATCGTTCTATCATTACGTGTCTCTGTTACCAATTTCTCCAGCATGCGCTCACCTTCTGCTCCTATTTTGTTTCCGCTTTCATTTTACCACTTTGAAATAAAACGTCAATTATTTTATTTATTTTATGAATCAACATTTCAATACAAAATAAAAAAATAGGTAGTAAGAGAGCAAGGATGCAGCATAAAGGCAAGCATCCGCGCACCTAATCTCCCCTCCTACCTGCTAGACCGTAATACCTCTTCACGAATTTCATTAAAGTTCTCAATAACTGTTTCCCCTATTCGATTAAACACACTGACATATAAGGCATCCACAATCGTTAAGTGCATAATTCTGGAAGCAAAACTGCCTACACGAAAATCCTGTTCAATATTTGGCGTACACAGCTTAATGTCGGCTTCTTTATACAAAAGAGATTTCGTTAAATTGGTAATAGCGATAACCGTCACCTGCTTCTTTTTAGCGAAACGTACGATTTCCAGCACCTCTTTGGTATTCCCGCTTACAGAAATAGCGATTAGTACCCCTCCTTTTTTCATATTGGACACCACAGGAAGCATCATATGAAAATCGGTGGTCATCTCTGAGTAATAGCCAATTTTTCTAAATTTATGACAACCATCCAAGGACACCACCGAGGAGCCACCTACACCATAAAAGATGACACTCTTCGTCTGTAAAATAGCCTCTACCGCTTTTTCTAATTCCCGTCTGTCAAGAGAAGTGGATATTTCCTCAATAGCAGTCTTATTGTGATACTGGACTTTTTGAAATAATTCATAGGGCTCGTCCTGCTTTTTAATAATGGAGAAGTCGCTCATATTCATGTCTGAGCGAGTTAAATCTCGAACTAGCGCCAGCTTAAACGCCTGAAAGCTGCTCATCCCAATTGATTTACAAAACCGAACGACACTAGCTTCGCTTGCGCCTGATTGCTTGGAAATTTGTTTTGTTGTCATGGTTGGAATTAATTCGGCATGATTCACAATATAGCTCGCTACTTTTCTCTCTGCCTGCGTAAAGCTGCTTAATTGGCTTTCAATCTTATTTATAATCATGGAATGCATCTCATTCGCCCCCGTTCTTCTCTAGTTTTACCACATCTTACCTAGTTTGTAATAGTAGAAACCCATAAGATTTTCGTTTTTCGCACATAACATAAAATCTCTTCGAAAAAATCATCATTAAATTTTTATCTTTCATTCAAAAAAATGTAATAAATAATATATGGAATATTTTTACATTTATTGATAATATAGTATTTAAGCTATTAACTTCATCACAAAGGGAGGTTTGTTATTCAAATGGTGAAAAAAGTGTTATTATCTGTTGCTCTCCTCTTTACGACCGCTTTTAGTAGTAGTGTAGGCTTTGCCAAGGAAGTCATTGAAGAGAAAAAGCCGGACAAGCCCCAAATTAAAGAAGTAGAGTTAGGCTCAGAAAAGCTAGGAAAACCTTTGGGAGAAAAGCTAGTTGTTGAGGAAGGTGCAGAAAAACTACTTGATCCTGAAGAAAAAACAGTGGACATTGATGATTCTCTCTCCGCCCCCAAAAAGAAAAAATCCGCTACCGCCGAAGCTGAGGCAGAAAATACGGACGCAAATAACGCTAAGGCAATCACCATCGACTCCATTCACTCTGGCACCATCAATAAGGAAGGCGAGATCAGATGGTATGCCTTCTATAATACTACTCCTGGAAAATTAACCGTCTTCCTTCAAACAGTTCGCTCCACTGACGTGAATTATGATCTGCATCTCTTTAAATTAAATGAGCAAACCATGAAGCTTGAAGAAGAAACAATCTCCTCCTATCAAGAGGGGAAAAACGAACAGGTTGCCCGCATCGCCCCTGAAGGATATTACTACATAGCCGTAAATTCCGTTAAAGGCTTTGATACGGCTAATACCTTTGCTCTCGTAGTCAAGCACTCCACTACCTATGACAAATCTGAACCCGATGACAATGCATGGCTCGCTCAGGAAAAAGATTCCACCACCTTTACCAATACCCAAACGATTGATAATCCATTCGATGAAGATTGGAGCTACTTCCACGTACTAGAACCAAAATCACTCTCTGTCACCCTGCAAAATCAGATTTCAGGTACCGTTTATCGTGCAGATATATTAGATGCAGCAGCAAATGTACTCCTGAGCCTCGATCAAAACAAACAGTATCTCGTTAATTTCCCGAAAGGTGACTACTTTATTCGCGTTCTCTCTTCATCAGGCTACAGTGATTCTCAGACCTATACATTAAATGTTAAAGACCAATCAGTAGCGAGCTCTGTAGTAATCAACAACATTAACTCAGATGGAGGTGTGGAAGGCTTAGTCGATTATTCTCAAGGGAAAAAATGGAGAATTAAAAATAATATTACCGTCCATGGAAAAGCATACGATGCCAATGGCTACCCGGCTTATAATGTTCCCATTACGGTGTATGTCGTGACACGTCTTAATAATACGGTCTATTCAGGCACAGGAACAGCCGATGCCAATGGAAACTTTAGTATCGCCGTGAACGGAATTGGCCCGGCTATCGGTCAGAACACCCACTACCTCTACTTGTCTATACACTATTATGATGTGATTCCGCTTGTAGTGGCTAGTGGATCAACGAAGCTAAATTCTAATGTAGACAGTGTCTATCACTTCGCTTACTCGATTTATAATAGAAGCTAATTCTCCTAGCTGTGTAGATAAAAAACGTAGCAAGAAGCTGTATACTTATGCTTCTTGCTACGTTTTCCTTCTGTCTTACAATCACCGTTAATACGTGATGTTATTTTGTTTCTCTGATAAACCCTTCCGATCCATAGATGGAAAAACAATTTTGCCCCATTTTTATGACAAAAAAACTGCCGAGATATCTCGACAGCTTTCACTTGGTTGCTAGATATTCTTATGTTATCTTCAGCCCTTACTTCGTTAAAATCTACGAGCCTTTTTTCATGTATTCGCCGCGAATCGGATTCGCATTCCCTTCCCACTTAATTCGAATGGACTTATTATTCATAACCTCAGGTGAGTTAGAAACTTGAAAATGAATATGTGCTTCACTAGAATTACCTGAATTTCCGCACAATCCAATGACCTCGCCGCGTTTCACCTTATCTCCTGCTTTTACTGTAAGAGAGCCTGTTTTTAAATGGGCAGTGACACTATACTCGCCATTTCCATGGTCTATAATCACATGGTTACCAAGCAGTTCTGTTTTATTCGTTGTGCCAACGGGTACGTTATCAGGGATTTTATTTTCCACCTTCACTACCTTGCCATCCGCCGCAGCACTCACCTCCTGCCCGTAAGCATAGTAGCTTTCATTCTTAGACGGGTCACCCTGATAGGTCTTGCCATCCTTCATGATAACCAAATCGTAAGCATAACGCTGATTTTCTTGCTCATAATGGTAGTTAAATAATTCGTTTGTCCCTCCCCAAAAGACAAACCAATCCTGTTTGACAGGGGGAGTAAAGACGTTTTTTGTAAAGGCCTGATCCGTTTGTGGAAAAGCCTTTAGTGGTATAATTTTTAGCCCATTAATTTTTTGTTGCTGGTCAAATATAGCACTTAATCCCTTTGTACCACTTTGATCCAGCCATAGATATTGCTGATAACCATTTCCTATTGGTACATCAGCCTGTAACGTATAGCCTGTTATTCCCTCCTGAAAAGGATGGGCGAGTTGTTTCAATTCCTCTGAGCTTACTTGCTGCTGAAATTCCTTGGTCATTTGTGCATGGATTCGTTCATACTCCTCGTGTAAAAATACTTCACCTAATTGCTTCGGCTCGATCGGCTGCATGATGCTTCCCGTCTCCTTTTTTTGCACTACTTCTGTTTTCTCAGGCTGATGAACCACCGGCTGCCCGCAAGCAGTGAGACTGACTCCCAGCGCGGCTGCTAAAAGGATAGGCGGGTAAATAGATCGTTTCATAAATAGACCCCTCTCGAAATTTTCTTTTTTAACCTTATCAGAAGAACATTATCCCTCTCGAAACTCTTCCTTACGAGTAGCTTACTTTGTACGCTTGTCCTCTTCCTGTTCTTCTTTATTCGTTAAGACTGAGTTAAGATCGCGTGTCTAAAATCCCGAGAAAATCATGGTATGATAAACCCTAGAAGCAGTCCGGAGAGGATATATACATAAAGGAGGAATGGTGCATGCTTCATGCACAACTTTTGGTGGTGGACGATGAGCTAGCCATCGGTAAAATGCTAAGAACCGTTCTTTCTAAAGAAGGATTTGAGCATGTGGATGTGGCAACCTCAGCCGAAGATGCCTTGAATGCCTGTCAGAATAAAACCTACGATCTTATCCTATTGGACGTCATGCTGCCTGGAAAAAGCGGCGTAGAGATATGTCCATTACTGCGAGTGTATACCAATGCTCCCATTCTGTTTTTAACGGCGAAAAATACCGATTTAGACAAATTATCCGGCTTTGCGGTGGGTGCAGACGATTACATTACCAAACCCTTTCATCCTTTAGAGGTGGTAGCCCGTATAAAAGCCCATCTACGTCGTTACCTACAATCAACAAAACGAGAACCCATAGCAGTAAATCCGACCACCGTCTATGATTTTGGCCACTTTCAATTAGACGAACAAGCTGGAGAAGTGAGAGTCGCTAATAAGGTTGTCGATTTCCCCGCTCAGGTTTATCAGCTCCTGCTATTTTTATGCCAGAATCCGAATCGGATTTTCAGTAAACAACAGCTTTACGAGCATGTCTGGGGGCACAATTCCTTTTCTGATGACAATACGGTAATGGTGCATATTCATCGGATTCGTGAGCGAATTGAACCAATACCAAGTAATCCAATCTTTCTAGTTACGATTAGAGGACTTGGTTACAAGCTACTCCAGCGTGGGGCTAAACCAGTATGAATATGAAAAATCGTCTCATTCTTCAATTCATTTCCTTATTATTAGTCGCCTCCTTCATCTCGATTGGCTTCGTCACGGTGGCTTTTTCATTTATGCACGCTAAAATCAATGAGCTAGAGATGAGCCGGGATTTTACTCGTGCAGGTTTATCCAATTTAGTAACCACCCTGCGCTTAGAGAACGGAAATATTATTTTTGATCCCGATATGCTGGCTCAGGTGAAAAAGTCTGGAGGCTGGCTGCAAACCATTGACGAAAATGGAATGGTGACCTCCAGCTACTTGACCCCTCCCGATGTGCCGAATCACTATAGGCCTGGAGAAATTCATGCCATTTGGAACGGGGAAAAGCAGTTTCCATACTCCCTGTACATCTGGATCGAGCCGAAAGATGGCGTAACCTACACACTCTTATATGGGGTTAAATATAAGGAGGCAGAGCTGCTTAAACAAATTAGCAAAGCTGCAACCCTGCAATCAGAGAGTGTAGCTATTCCCGCCTCCTTGGAGCAGGAACTGCTTCAAAGCAATATGTGGCTTCAACTCCTTGATGAAAACGGAACAGAAATGGCTTCCTTATTGAAACCACCTAATGCCCTGAACCACTATTCTGTACAAGAATTAACTCTGAGGATACAGTATCCAGCACGCTATCAGGAGCGTCTTTTTACCACCTATGATGATCAAACAAAACAAACCTGGATTCTCCATGCACCTGTCACTGCTTCGGGGACTTCTACAAGCTTGATTTCTCTTTCCTCCGAAGGTCAGATTGCTGGGGTCACTATCATTGTCCTACTGATTGCTATTATTACGGTATTTTTATTATTATCTCTTTGGTACGGACATCGGTTTGGCACGCCTATGCTACACTTGTTAGAATGGCTGAATCAGATCGCAAAAGGAACCTATAAGGAGCCCCAAGACAGAAATGGTCTATCTAAAAGTCTCACCAAGTCCGGTCACTATAAACGCAACTATCGCATTTATCAGGAAGTTATGTTCTCCATGCACCATCTCGTGGCATGCTTACAACGTAACAACGAAATCCGAAATCAATTAGAAAAAACTCGCGAGGAATGGATAGCTGGAGTCTCGCATGATTTAAAGACTCCTCTTTCCTCCATATTGGGTTATTCCAAAATGCTGGAGAATAAAACCTATGAATGGACACCGGAGGAAATTCGTGATTTCGGCTCAATTATGAGCGAAAAATCTGCTTACATGGATGCGCTGATAAATGATTTGAGCATGACCTATCGTTTAAAAAACGGAGCTTATTCGCTTACTTTTACCTCTCAAGATATTAATGAGCTTGTTCGGCGTTCTATTATTTCCTTTTTGAATCATCCTCAATTTCAGGAGGCCGCACTTACCTTTCGTCCGGCTTTACCAACGATTCATTATCCTGTAGACTCGTACGCCTTTCAGCGCATGGTTGATAATGTGATTGCAAATGCCATCCTGCATAATCCTGTAGGTACATCTATAGAGATTTGCTTACTAGCTTGTGAAACGGATGATCCAAATGCAGAGGGCTTCACGTTAACGATTCGCGATGGTGGTACAGGAATGAATCCCGAGATTGCCCACCAATTATTCGAACGCTACTATCGGGGAACCAATACAGACGGTCTGACTCAGGGAACTGGATTAGGCATGGCAATTGCCAAAGAATTAGCATTGGCACATGGAGGAGAAATTCAGGTGGCAAGTGAGCTTGGGAAGGGGACAGCTATTGCGTTTACATTCCAAAAAGAGAAGGATTTATTGCCTTCTTATCACCTAAAAAACCTCTCCACCCACAGTAATTAATACGAGTGGGTGAGAGGCTTTATTTATGTTGTACGTAAGGCATTGCATGATTTGTATGCGACAAAAACAAATAACGTATGGCTTAATTGACTTTTTGTACAGCGAAATACACTTGTTCTGAGTATCCTTTTGAACGGTAGGGTACGCTATACTTCTCTCCCTACGCTCATGCCCTCCCATATGGCTCGTTTCGCATCCAATTCCCCAGCTTCCTTCGCTCCACCAATCAGATGAACCTTCATTTCTGCTGGCAAAGAATCCGCAAGCATGCGATTCGGTGTGCTTCCAGCTGCTATTATCACCGTATCTGCCGGAATGATTACTTCTTGTCCTTTCTCTATAATACGAACGCCATCTGGTAAAATTTCTTTATACTCAATTTCCGTTTTCATCACTACTCCGTGTCTCTTTAACAACGCTAGAACGGCCCAGCGAGTGGTTTTGCCTAATCCCGTACCAACATGTTTACCTCGACGCAAAAGCGTGATAGAACGCTTGTTATATTGCATGCTACCATATGATTTCGCTGACACGATCCCATACTCCGCTAAATATTGACCTGCTTCTGCTGAAAGAGTGGTGTTCGTTACCAGTAGATGTGATAAATCGCAGGCAATTCCCCCTGCTCCAATGATCACTACCTGCTGACCCACTGGCACCTTTCCTGTAAAGACATCGGCATAGCTTACGACATGCGGCAGCTCCGTCCCCGGAAGCTCAGGTGATCGTGGTATTACCCCGGTAGCAAGGACGACTTCATTTACCCCTTCAGCGACAAGCTTATCGCTGGTGGCCTCCTCTCCCAGATGTACCTTTACCCCTAGTCTACGTAGCTCATTCTCGTAGTAGCGGAGCGTTTCCTTAAATTCGCTCTTCCCAGGAACCTGACTGGCAAAATTAAGCTGTCCCCCTAAACGATTATTCCTCTCCCATAATGACACGTCATGCCCACGCAATGCCAGCACACGCGCTGCCTCCAGCCCAGCCGGACCTGCTCCGATAACTGCCACCTTCTTGGTCTTTTCCGCTGGTGTAATGCTAATGTCCCATTCACGACCTGCTAATGGATTAACTAAACAAGAAGCTGTTTTTCCTTCAAAAATGTGGTCGAGACAAGCCTGATTACAGGCGATGCATGTATTAACCTCAGCAAAACGCCCTGCTCTGCTCTTGGCTACAATATACGGGTCTGCCAAAAAAGGCCGAGCCATGGAAACAAGGTCACTATGTCCCTCGGCAACGATTTGATTTGCCAAACGAACATCGTTTATGCGATTACTAGCAATAACCGGAATGCCAACCGCCGCTTTGATTTCCTTTGCTACCCAAACATATGAAGCGCGAGGAACCATCATAGAAATAGTGGGCACTTGCGACTCGTGCCAGCCAATGCCAATGTTTAAGGCATCAATACCTAGTTCCTCCAGCCATACTGCAAATTGAACAGTTTCTTCTAATGTCGTACTGTTGGGCATAACATCAAGCCCAGACATTCGAAAAAAGACAGGATACTCTGGACCAACCGCTTTCTTAACCTGCCTAGCTATCTCCAATCCAAATCGCGCACGTCGTTTTAAGTCTCCTCCCCATCCATCTGAACGCTGATTGGTCACAGGTGACAAAAATTGATTAATTAAGTACCCCTCTGAGCCCATGATTTCAACTGCATCAAAGCCTGCTTCCTTTGCTCGGCGGGCTGCATCTGCAAAAGCTTGAATGGTATGTAAAATTAATTCCTCATCCATTTCAATAGGGGCAGTTCGATTAATAGGTGCTTGTAATGGAGAAGGAGCTACAGGGTCGAGACCTGTCATTTCCTTATAAGCATAACGCCCCGCATGAAAAAGCTGTAGCGCAATCCTTCCACCAGCTGCATGGACAGCACGAGTCATATTATACAGTGGTGGAATATGCTCATCTGCATAGATGTTCGTAAAGCCTGCTCCGCCACCTCCCTCTGGCAACACTGCGGCCCCTCCCGTAACAATTAAGCCTGCTTCTCCCTTTGCTCGTTCTACATAAAAAGCAGTAAGGCGCTCATATCCATGATCTAATGCTTCCAAGCCCACATGCATGGACCCCATAATCACACGGTTAGGGAGCTGTAGTGTTGCAATTTGAATTGGTTGAAAAATATGTGATAGCATCCGATATCCCCACTTTCCATTTTTGAATGAATGTTCACTCATTTCTCTACGCACTTCAAAAATTCCTTTTTTTCTGACTATGATTGTTTTGCCCTGTTATAATAAAAGGTAAGCATGACCTATGCAAAATTGGAGGAGATTACACTGGATACAATTGGATTTATTGGACTAGGTACGATGGGACTACCTATGGTACAAAATTTACTAAAGGCTGGATTTCCTGTGCATGTTGTTTCGAGAAGTCGCGGCCCTATAGACAAAGCTGTTTCTCTAGGTGCCGTTGAAGCTAAAAACCCTGCCGATCTGGTGGAAAAGGTAGATATTTTACTTACCTGCTTACCTCTTCCCTCTACGATTGAAGAAGTTTATTTTGGCGAAAATGGCATTCTAAGTGCTGATCTGACAGGAACATTGGTGATTGATCACTCCACAATAAGCCCGTTATTAAATCAACGCGTGTATGACGCTATCACAGCAAAGGGAGGATCTTACATGGATGCTCCGATCAGCGGCGGTCCAATGGGAGCTACTGCTGGTACCCTAGCTATCATGTGTGGCGGATTAGAAAACGATTACGAACGAGCTAAACCAGTCTTTGAAGCACTCGGAACAAATTTGTTTTACTTAGGAAAAATCGGTAATGGTAGTATTGCTAAGCTGATGAATAACTATTTGATTGGCGTACATACGACTGCTTTAGCAGAAACCTTCATGTTGGCTACCAAAGCAGGGGTTGATACCACTCAGTTGTATGAGGTGCTGTCAGCAAGTACGGGAGATAGCAAAATGCTGCATCGAATCGTTCCATTGGTACACCAACGTGATTTTGATGCACGCTTTAGCAATCAATTGTTATACAAAGACATGCGCATTGCTGGAGAATTAGCAGAAGCCTACGAGCTGGACATGCCGATCAATAAGCTGGCTGAACAAATGTATCAGCAAGCTAGCGAAAAATATCCAATGGAGGATATGGCCGCTTTATTTAAAATTTATGAAGAAAAGACCGGAATTATGGTAAAAGAAAAGGCTCTCGATTGAGAGCCTTTTCCTTCATAGGTTAATAAACAATACGCACCAATTTTCCTACATGTGCTGCCATATTTGTAAGCACTGGCTTCCATTCATCCTGCTCATCCATTGGATTGAGCGGAAGCATAAAATGAAAATCAGCAACCCATTCCATCTGCGAGTCCTGCTCTGGCGATAGCATGCGCTTTTTGCTTGTAAAAGCGATCTCTGGCACAATGGCTTTAGCAGCTTGCCATAAAGCATTGGTATCTCGTCCATCTACAAGATAAGTAACCTCTACTTCAATTTCGCACATTTTTGCTTCTTCAAGCGGAAATAAGTGAATAACGGCTACTGGTGCACCTTCCCTTGCTTCATCCTCCATGAACCGCATCTCAACCTCGTGATATTCTTCCCCTTCTAAAATCGAACGTTCTGTTTTTAGTAATACCTCTGTGGTTACACCGTAGGCTGAAAGCTCTTCGTCTACTTTTGCTACCAATATATCTAACATCGTTTTTTCCTCCTCATGATGCACTTCATCCATCATACTGAAATCAGAGGAAGCCGTAAAGCAAAGAAACCGCTTTCACAAAGCAATAGCCTTTTACTTTCTCATTCATAGTGTTGGATGGCAGTCCTTTTTATTTAGAAATTCCGACAGCCATATCCGCCTGACATCTTTATTTGGACAGTATCCCAGCAGATAGCTATCTCCTAGCATATACTTTTCTTTTAGCCACTCCTTATGCTTACGGAAGAAGGCATTCTGAAATTCAATTGGCATTTGTTGATATTCTTCCAACGCAGAAGGGTGTTCGAGGAAATAATCTTCATCATACAGGATTTCATCATCGTTCTGACGACTAATAAAATACAAGAATAAAAGAACAAGGCCCGTATTCACCAAAAAAAGTGTCATACCTATCTCCCCTTTCCCTTACAGCCAATGTCATTCGTTCAAAACATACAACCCTAAAAATATTCTGATTGTTCCTTTTATTTTATCATGATTTTTCTCTTTGGTAACTACCTCATATCCCTTTGAAACAATTTATTTTGGAAAGGATTGATTCATTCAAAGCATCAGGGCCTGCCACCAGTAAATCAACCTTTTATAATCTTTCCCGGGACATGAACATTTTTTTATCACAGGCACCTTTCCTGAAAATACGATTCCGGCATAGGTTTGTACATAGTTATATACCCTTATTAGCAAAAAAAACCAGCTGGAGTTCTCCAGCTGGCATGCTATTATATTATTTGTTGCTATGAGTATTCTAAAACCTCTATTTCCCACTAACTATCAGTCTTTTTAGGACACCTGGCTCTCTGGAAGTGTTACCTTTCCAACAGAAGGTGAGCTCGAACCAGCTGGCGGCGTAATATTTACCGGTGGAGGCGTCATTTCGTGATTAGAAGCTGGGGTATTTTGCTGGAAATTAGGTGCGTCAATAATATCGGCTGGCGGTGAATTACTCTCCGACTGTCCTGAGCTTCCATTATTGTTATCCCATCCATTATTTCCGGAATCATTTGCACCATTTTGTCCATTACCATTTAACAGGTCTTGTTCGTTACTTTGCTGCTCATTCCCATTTTTGGTTGTATCGGAGTCTTTCGCTTCCGATTGAACTTTGTTACTTGATTGCTTAGATTTCGTCGATTCCTGCTTCTTTTTCGATTTGGAATTATTTACATATTCCACTACTTGATTATCAAACGGAGAGTCGTTGTAATCAATTTTGGCCACCTCGTTGCTGTCTAGCCTCATAGCAGCTTGTAAGGTTTGGCGAATCTCATCTTTTTTGCTCGTTGGTAGCAATGTGTAGCTTGTACTTGAGCTCCAGAAGGCTCCACTGTCTACTACCATAAAATTATCCATGTTAAAGCTTTTAAAATCATTGGCAATGCCTAGTATTTGTTCCTTGCTAAAATCAGTGTGGATATGATCACCAGTTGTTTCAATCACTTTGGGCAATTTAGCAAAGCCTTCGATCGACAGCATCTTATTCATAATCGCCTTAATTACTTCCTGCTGACGTTGGTTTCGATCAAAGTCATTGGAATAATACTTGGTACCGCGATTATCGTGACGATGTCGCACATAATCAAGTGCATTCTTACCATTCAGCACCTGGCGCCCCGGATTAAGGTTAATATGGGTGTTATCAGTAGGATCGTCATATACAAGTCGACGATCTATGTTGACTTCCACTCCACCTACCGCATCCACGACTGCTTTAAATCCATTAAAATCAACCTCAACATAGTGGTTAACCGGAATACCTAGCACCTGCTCAAGCGTTTTTTTCGTTAGGGTGATCCCATTTTCGGTAGGTGTTTCCCCTTTTGCTTTCGCCTGACGGCGCTCAGCCTCTCCGTTGGCAAATACAGCATTCACCTTATGATATCCGCGGTAGCCTGGAATTTTGACTCGGGTATCTCGGGGAATGGAGATCATGGTCACCTTTTTCGTATCAGGATCAATAACCCCAACAATCATTACATCGGTATTAGCCGAGCCTGTCTCTGGCCTCGAATCTCGTCCTAACAGTACAACAGAGATAGGTTTGTTTGAGCTATAGCTTGTATCAGCAGGCAGCACATTGTTTACATCTTGATAAGGGTCTTCCGTTGCCTTATCCATAGCTTTATCGATTGTCTGGTACACATAATAGGCATAGGCCCCACCACCCAAAATGAGTAAGGCTAACAGGGTGAGAAGAATTATGCGTAGCTTTGTCTTCTTTTTCTTAGGTTTCTTCGGTTTGGAAGCGGTGCGCTTACTCGTGTTCGCAACCGTTTCTTGCATATGTAATCAGTCTCCTTATGTGACAAATAATCTTGTCACTCGCAATCTATGTTCCTTTGTTAAGACAGCCAACACCTCAGAAAGGTTACACTTAACATTACAACCCAAGCCTCTTGTCTCACAATTCCCATCATTATAAATTGAGATTTCAGGAAGTGAAATAGAGCTTTTCACCTATTTTTGCTAAAAACTACATCCTCTATCATATCACAAGCATGTGGTATTTTGTAGAAAAATGTCTATGAAATCAGAAACCCCTTTCGCTAATAAGAAACGAAAGGGGTTCGGAAAAGTGAAGATAGCCAGATATGATTTGGAGTTAACAGATGAACTATTGCATCCCGTGAGGTGCTTGGCTAAAGCCCTTTACCGGCTTGCTTTCATTCTCATGCTTTGCATTTTGCCCAGTATGGTGCGCATCTCCGCCATGACGAATATGATACTTATCGCTTTTGCCTTTGATTTGCTTTGCCATCTGTTCTCCTCCTTTTATCTTGCTCTCTTATTGTGTGAGTATCCTTGCTTCTCCATTCATAGGGGCCATAAGCAAAACATCCCGCCTCACTCAGATAGCAAGACGGGATGAATATGAATTACGCTTTTTGTTTAGTAGCAGCTATCACCAATTCAGTAATAGCGGGTGGATAAATCTCTGGGGCACCATAGAGACGGAGTGTACCATCCTCTACAAGCCCAGCGATAGCAAATATGCTCCAGCCCTCGCTCATCACTATTTCTTGTTCTGTTACAAATGATAGTTGTTCACCATTTTGACGCATCAAGGCATGCTCAGGTTGTTTTTTCCCGGCATAAGCTAACATTTCTTCTAGAACCGCCTGCGGTTGCAGAGAGGATTGGTGTAGAGAATGATTCGCCTCCTTGGATAACAACGTGCGCATACGATATGCCTCAGGCAGATCCTCTTTAAGCTGACTAATTAAGTTCAGCATATCAGCAGTTAATAAAGTCTGATGCTTTTTATCTAGCCATTTGAAGAACGCTGTTAGAACGGAAAGCAGATTGTTCGCCAAAGTTTTGGACGGCGTATCAACACGTTCCAACACATCATGCGCTAAGAAATAAGCAACATGCTGAATACGTAATGCGTTCCAATCAAAAGTAGGACCAAAAGCATTACGAATAAATGTACGGAACAGGTTCATCGTCTCATCGTATTTTTTCATCGTTAGCTCAGATTTTCCTGCTGTCATTTCCTCTACGAAAGAAGCTATGTCAGCCAGCACTTCTGGGCGAACCGTAAAAATACTCTCCGGTAAACCTTCGATTAACGGACGATCCAACAGATTAGCAATATGATGCAAATGATTCGGCATGGACAGTTTGGTCTTTAGCACTTCAATATTCATAAAGCGCGCAATGCCTTGTCCCATCGCTTCCTCATGCTCTAGCTTGTCTAAGATTTGAGTAAGGACATTTTTTAACTCTTGTTTATCAGAAGCGGCTACCAGCAATGGTGGTACATCCTGAAGCTCCATCTGAGACGTCTGCAACCACTTCTCTGTAAAGTAACTCTGAACTGCCCATTGTAATACTTTAGGCGGTAATGTAGGCGCACTTGTGATGAATAATGTACCCTTCGTCAGCTTTGTTCCTGTCGAGCTTAATCCATTAATCGCTATCTCTTCAGTTGGGGCACCTAGCTGAAGCGCATCACTTGCCTGTTCAACGCCTGATTTATAGCCTTCAATCGTTAGTCGTTTTTGTTCTAAAATCAATTCTGCTGCAATTTCATGAAGTTCCAACAAAGCACTGTCTAGAGAGCGAATCAGGAATTCATCCTTTTGCGAAGCATATACCCAAGTCTCTTGAGAAGGCTCTTGCTTTTTGGATTCAAAAGACCCGTGTGTTTTTAATAAGCGTCTGATTTCAGGAGCATGCACGCCTTCATAAACAAAGCGAACCATACTCTCTTCCTCAGGCTCCTGCTCATAGCTTACACCCTGCTCATTTAAACGCTTGTAAAGAGCTAGTGATACAGCTTCTCTACCGGAGCTTTCCATATTTTTCACTATCGTTAGCAATTCATTTTTAAGCGTAGCGCTTACCATGAGACTGCCTGAGAAGATAGAATCACGATAGCCTAGCGGAATTAATCTAGCAAGCAAGAGTTGGCCTGGCTTTAGCACAACAGATTGGGAAGAGATTAGATTGTGCTCCTGATTGGTGTACAAATCAATAACAACAGTCATATCTTCTGTAACGGATGTAATCTCATATAGACCTAATTGAAGATGTAATAAACCTTCTTTTATCTCTTGGTCCATTCGTTTACCGTATTGAGCGATGAAATGTTCAAGGACAGAAACACCCTCGTTTTTCACATCGAACACATACCAATTCATAAAATGGTCCATCCAGCGTGGTTGGAACAGCTCTTTTAGGGTAAGGCCCGTTTCTTGTGCAAAACGGTCTCTAGCCCTGCTTATTTCTATATCGTTGACATGCTGCACCACATATTTCGTTAGACGTTCTGTCCAAGTAGCAAACTCTTTGCGGAGCTTTTGCTCGCGAGCCATGCGTACCTGAGCAATGTCCGTCACAACACCACAGCACTTTTTATATTTCTTACCGCTGCCACATGGACACAGTTCATTTCTACCGACTGACATGGGGGGTTGTTTCTCCTTTCGACCCAGCTAACCTTCAGCTAGGAATTGCCACAATCCTTCTAGTTATATCGCATTTCCTGAATTGATTGCAAGTTATTCTACCCGAATGCCTAGTAATCAATACTCATATCCGTGTATGCTTCCCATTTTTCAACAAAATGCTGCAGCTTTTTAATAAGCTTCTCAATTCTCTCACGTTCAGCAACACATTCAGATATGGCTTCTAATTGATTAGTGGAAAAAAATTGTACCACCATTTTTTCCATATGCTTTAAGCGAGCCTCATACTGCAAAATGATCTCACGGATCACATAAAATCTCTTTTCCATGCAAATGGACTCTTCTGCCTTCATTATTCTTGATCAAGTGTAGTCACAATATTTTTAATGTCGGCAACTACCTGTTCGTTTTTATGTTTTTCCTTCATCAAAATTTCAATGGCGTCCATGTTACTCTCTTGGAAATGAGAAATTACCTCTTGGGACATTTCGGCATTACGTTGATCCAAAAGGGAAACTGCCTTATTTAATAGCTGTTCTACTTCTGCTAAAACGTTTTTTGTTTGCGTTGTGATCATGATTTTTTCCTCCTGTACGGCCTCTAAATTTTTTGCTTGTGGCTCGGTTTGGTCAAGTGCTAGCTGATCGTTTTCGATCACAGTCTCTGCCGTAGCTACTTGTGCCTGCGCAGTTTGCATTTCATGTACAGCTTTTGCTTTATTGTCTTGGCCATTTACATAAATGTTTTCGCCACTAACTGTAAAGCGACCGTCCAATTCCGGTACAAACATGCTTTCTTTGATAGACAGCTTCAACTCATTTTCCACCATGTGGAACAAAAGGCGGATAGATAGTCTGTCGATTTCCTTGCTAACCAAAAATTCATAAATGGAGTCATTAGCCAGTTTCCATTCAGCAAGATACCAGCGTTCATCTCCAACGTATTGAACGAAACGCGGGTCTTTATCCAGTATCAGCAATTTGGTGATCTGATTCCAGGAAAAATGGGTATGTTGACGCAATTCACGCATCATTTGGTCTAAATTTTTGGGAGAATGAGATTTTCTCACAAAACGATATGCCTGATCAAATAATTGATGTGGTTGGTATGTAAGCTCTAGGATCGCTTCGGTTCTGCCAACCTTTATGGGCGAATCAGTAAGCTGCATGGCTTCGGAGAGGATTTCTTCCGCGCTTTTTCCATTTGGCATAAAGTGTAATTGCTCTTCTAAGCGCGCAATGATATCAGTTCTTGGAAGTGAACGCTCCCCTGGCCGAAAAACCTTCTTGATGTAACTAGCGATGGTATATGTTGGCCTATTCATGAAACATTCTCCTTCTGCATTGCAAAGACTTTCCACAAGACGGAATAGTAACCTATATTCTACATCAAAGCAGAAAATCCTACATTTACTATTGTTTTTTTATGACTGAATGTGATTTTGTAACAGCCCAGCCATCATTGTAATCGTATACATGCCTGTCCTATCTAGGTTTCAAACATTTTTTATAGAAACCTGCTTGCCCCGTAACCTTTTTCTTCCCTTAAACGTAATGGTAAATAGCCTATCGAAAGGATTCTTCTGTTTGTGACCTTAGATAGAGATTAATTTAGTAAGGATTGGTGGTGGATTTACTACCTTTACGGTATATAATGGGGGAAGGATTTTTGTCAGAGTTTATGAACTGGAGGAAATAACCTTGGATTCTACTGTTGTACAAGCCCTCAGCTCCTTTGCTGGTTCCTATTCAGTTGTCGGCTGGATTAGCATTTTTCTAGCTAAATATGCAGAATACCTCTTTTACCTGAGCATCCCCGTTTATTGGTTTTTTGGAAATCGTAAAAACAAACGGATGATTATCCAAACAATCATTGTCTGTTGTATTTCCATGGGAATAAGCTGGGTGCTAGGACATCTCATCTATCGCGACCGGCCGTTCGTTACGCTGCCACTGACACCATTGGTACCGCATGATGCGGATGCTTCTTTTCCAAGCGACCATGCGACAGCAGCACTAGCTATCGCAGCTACCTACTGGTATTATATCAAACCAAAGGGTAAACGCTTCTGGATGGTTCTCGCGGTTGGTGTATCCCTTTCCCGCGTGTTCATTGGTGTGCATTATCCAACAGACGTTTTGTCCGGTATGGTTCTTGGGATGAGTTGTGCTTATGCTATTCATCGCTTACTTCCAAGATTCCCTCGCGTAGTAGGCTTAATTGATGAGGGTATTCTTTTGTATGAAAAAATCGAGAGTGCCGTCATACCGCCTAAAAAATCAGCTACACGCAAAAGACATCACACGATTGAATAATGACCAATAAAAAGCCCTTTTTATCACTTGAAACTTCAGCAAGTTTCCTGATAAGAAGGGCTTTTTGTTTTCCTATTTACTCTTCTGCCACAATGCTCCTAGTTTCAAGGACATTGCCACATTGCGCGCCGTCCGTTCCATATTTTGGGCTCCTTCTTGCAAAATCTCTTCCAAGGGAGCTAAGTGAGGAATAATCGGGAATAAAAGATCAATTCCATGCTCGTGTACAATCTTACTCTCCTCAGTCACACAACCCGCAATGCCGATTACTGGAACATTGTAGAGCTTAGCCGTCTTGGCTACACCAATCGGAGTTTTTCCATGAATGGTCTGGAAATCTACGCGCCCTTCCCCTGTGATCACAAAGTCAGCATCCTGTACATGTTTATTTAACTCAGTTGCCTCTATTACAATTTGAATCCCGCGTTTTAATTCACATTGAAAGAAAGCTAGCACACCTGCTCCTAGACCACCTGCAGCCCCAGCTCCCTCGATTTTATCAACATCCTTACCGAGGTATTCTTTTAATTTTTTCGCATAATGGGCTAAATTTTGATCGAGCAGAGCTACTTGTTCAGGCGTCGCTCCTTTTTGCGGTCCAAATACAGCAGAAGCTCCTTTTGGTCCTGTCAAGGGATTATCTACGTCACAGGCCACCTCAAAGGTTACCTTCTGGATGCGAGGGTCCAGAGAGCTTATGTCGATTTCAACAAGCTTATGAAGCTCTCCGCCGCCATCGCCAAGCTCCTCGCCATTCTGATCTAGCAGCCTTACACCTAGCGCCTGCGCTGCACCAGCACCACCATCATTCGTTGCGCTTCCCCCTAAACCTAATATGATATGTGCGACACCTGAATCCAAGGCATGGAGAATTAATTCCCCAGTACCTCGCGTAGTTGTAATAAGCGGATTTCTCTCTTCGCGTGGCACCAGATGCAGGCCTGAAGCTGCTGCCATTTCAATAACCGCCGTTTTTTTATCGCCTAATAATCCATAGAATGCTTCTACAGGCTGTCCAATCGGGCCTGTTACTTGGCAAGTAACAATCTCTCCACCCGTAGCATCCACCAGCGATTGAACCGTTCCTTCACCACCATCTGCCATCGGTATCAAAACACACTCAGCGCTAGGGAAGACTTCTTTTACTCCTTTTTCAATTGCCTCTGCTGCCTGCATAGCCGTTAAACTTTCTTTAAAAGAATCCGGTGCAATAACGAATTTCATCGTCGTCTCTCCTCTCGCATGCTGTACTAGCTATTTTCATACCATAATTTGAAAAATACCGAATAACAGAGTAGAAATGATAGCAAGTACAAAGCCAATCACTGTCTCATAAGGAATTAAGCGTAGCCGTTCTTTCATTGCCATGTTAATGCTACCACCAGTAGCGTGGAAAAAGCTTCCGTGCGGCATATGATCAAACACAGTCGCACCCGCATGTATCATTGCCGCCGCTGCTAATGAGCTTACACCAAGCTCAACGATCGTACTACCAAATACAGAGCTTGCTACCACCGTGCCAGCTGTTGTAGAGGCTGTAGCCAAAGACATTAACGCACCGCTAATCGGCGCCAACAGGTATGCTGGAAGACCAGAAGCAGTCAAGGCAGAAATAATGACACCTTTTAGTTCTGAATTGGCGATAATTCCGGCAAGTGTTCCCGTTCCAATCAGCATAATGGCTACACCCGACATCTTACCTAACCCATATATTGTGTACTGATTCACTTTTTTTACGCGTCCCATAGCAATTGCTCCTACAAGCCCCCCCAAAGGCAAAGCAATTAACGGATCAATATTGATATCAAATAGAGGTCGCAAAGCTAGTAAAACAATGGCTGTAAACGGTGCCAAAATTGCTGTTCCAAAGCTTGGAAGCTTACTTCTATCAACTTCACTACTTTCGTTTGCCGCTACTTTGCTTCCTTTTTGCGACAGTCTTTTTGCAATCATGTAAGTCACAGCCACTCCAATGAGAGCAGGAATAATTCCTGCTGCCATCACAGAAGTCAATGGTACGTGGAATGTATCGGCCGCCGCGATTGTATTAGGGTTCGGCGACATGATATTACCAGCTTTCCCCCCTCCAATCATCGCAAGCAAAATACCCATCTTCGATATATCAGCTCGCTGCGCGATCGCCAAAGCAATCGGAGCTACGGTAATTACTGCTACGTCAATAAAGACACCCACCGCTGTCAGAATCATCGTTGCAATGGCAAGGGCTAGCAACGCTCTTGTTTCGCCTACTTTTTTTACAATAGTCTCAGCGATTGTGGATGCTGCTCCCGATTCAATTAGTACCCCAGCCAAAACACCTGCTGCAAGGATACGTAAGACAGCCGGTATAACACCCTTGGTTCCCTCAATCATAAGGGTAACGGTATCCGGCAAATTAACTCCGCCGATGACACCACCAATCAAGGCACCAGCAATCATTCCATAAGCAGGCGGCACTTTACGCAAAATAAGAACGATGGCTACAATCAACGCCGCTAATGCCCCAAAAACGCTTACGGTTACATCCATGTGTGACTCCTCCTTCTGACTTCAGCTCTATTTGTATGCTTTCTATCTCTCGTCTATATCATAGCGCTTTCATGAAAGCGGATTCATCAGCCACAAAAACAAAACTCCCGCCTCACGGACAGGGAGTTTTTGTTCATTTGCACAATAGGCTCCTTTCGATTGGTAAAATTGGAATTTGTTCCTTTTTTATGTTTGTTTATTTTTAAGCTTATAGAGCCACATAGCAAATTGTAATGATAGGAAGTCACTGATTCTTTTGGGGTCCTTTCCTGTGATGTCATAAATGCGTTGCAGTCGGTATCTAAGCGTATTACGGTGAATGACAAGCCGCTTTGCAATCCGATGCAGTTCTCCCTCTTCTTCCATATAAACGTGAAGAGTTTGCTGAAGCTCTCCACTTTTATCCTGTGTGATGAGATTTTTATACACCTTGATCAACTCTTCTGATTTCCAAGATTCCTGTACGGAGACCATCAGTGTTTCATTTAAAAAATCATCATAGTAATAAACGGTTAATTCTGGAGCCATCGCTTTACCAGCTACTAATGTATCCCGAGCAGACTCATAGCAATAGCGTAGCCCCTCTGCACCTGAAAAGGCTTTTCCAACTGATATTTTAATAGGCGTAATGAGTTGATTTTTTAGCAATTGTAATATTTGCTCAACACCTTCACAAATCGCTTCCTTATCCCGATAATGGCGTGATTCCTTTACTAAAACAATCTGTTTTGAATTCTTAATGGCCATCATTTCAATGGTATCACGCAGCTCCAATAAGCCAACCATTTGACGTAAGGTCGTGTAGGCACTATCGTCAGAAATCCCGATATCCACTAATTCAATGACAACCGCCACTCTCTTAATGGATAGATCGATTTGCAGCCGCCTTGCCTGTTCCTTCCATAAAGAACTATCCTGATGGTCGGAATGTATGATGGACAACAAAAAATCTTCCCGTAATCGTTTATCCAGCTTGGCCTGCTCTAGTAAGTAGGATTGCTCCAGAAACATCTCTGCTGTCATTTTGACAAGCTCTCCATACTTCGTCACCTCACGTGGATCACCGGTAATACCAATCACGCCCACTATTTCATTTTGAAATTGGATAACTAAATTGGTTCCAGCCTGAACACCAACCAGGCGCCTTACATCTTCCGGATACACCTCAAAGCGGCCTCGGCGCTCAATAGCAATAACTGCGCCTTCATGTTTTTGATGCAGCCTATTTTTATCTCCAGAGGCAATAATGTATCCTCGCTCATCCATTACATTGACGTTATAACCAATGACCTTCATCATCCGAGTAACAATATCCTGCGCGAGCTCTTGTGTGACTTGCAACACTCCGGCCACTTCCTTACCTGATCGATGTTTTTTTGCTCCATTATTATCTTATAAAAGAAGACTAGTAGCAAAAAACCACCGGCTAAGGCTCTCGCCTCTTTCGATGGTTTTTTAAGCATATCTACCTAATATTAAGCAAAGAAGAAATAACGTAGATACACATATATGTGAGATATGATCAATGTAATAATCGTGATCGGAAAAGCAACCTTGAAAAACATCCCAAAGCTAATTGGGTATTTCTCTTTCGAAGCCATTCCTACAACAATTACGTTAGCACTAGCTCCGATGATCGTACCGTTCCCCCCTAAGCAAGCGCCAAGGGCAAGACTCCACCATAGTGGCTCCAAATTCGTAATCCCAAGGCTTCCCATCTCTTTAATCATAGGGATCATTGTCGCTACGAATGGAATGTTATCAACAAAAGCAGATGCAATTCCACTCATCCACAGTATGATAATCGATGTTTTCAATGTATCGCCCTGTGTAAATTCGATTGCTTTTTCAGCTAGGGAAGCTATAACACCTGTGTTTACCAGACCAGATACCAATACGAACAATCCGGCAAAGAAAAAGATTGTATTCCATTCTACTTTCAGCAAAGCTTCCTCTAAATAATGCTCTCCTGTTAATAGGAGTAATAAGAACGCGCCCACTAATGCAATCGTGGCTGATTCTAGATGAAATACACCATGCAAGCCAAAGCCAATAATCGTTAAGGCAAGCACTGTTAATGATTTTTTTAATAAAGTAGGATTTGTTAGCTCCTGCTTTTCATCTAGTAGCATTAGTTTTTGCTGTAATTCTGGAGTTGTTTGTAATCCTTTTCGATAAACGAGTAACAAATAAATAATGACAACTACTAAAATAATAGCTATGACTGGAGCCATGTGTATGAGGAAAGCCATAAAGGTCAATTCCGGTACAGCGCTCCCAATCATGATATTTGGCGGATCACCAATCAGTGTCGCGGCCCCCCCTACATTAGAGCAAATGATCTCACTAATCAGATAAGGAATCGGGTTTACATTCAACTGACGTGCAATACTAAATGTGATAGGCACCATGAGTAGAACGGTTGTTACGTTATCCAGCAAAGCTGATGCCAGAGCAGTAATTAAGCTTAATGCAATCAGGATTTTAACCGGATCGCCCTTTACCGCTTTAGCGGCTTTAATGGCTACGAAGGTGAACACACCCGTTTGTGCTGTTATGCTCACGATGATCATCATTCCGATTAATAAGCCTAATGTATTAAAATCGATATGATGAATTCCTTCCTCCTGGGTAACGATACCCGTGAGGATCATGAGCAATCCCCCTGCCATCGCAACAATTGTACGGTGCAGTTTTTCGCTGATAATAAAAGCGTAGGTAATGAGAAAAATCGCAATTGCTAATAATGCTTGATTATCCACTTGATAACCTCTCTTTCTTTCCCCTGAAGTTTATTTTGTTATATTATCCAAAAGCTGGATGTAAAAAACGACAAAAAGAGCCCATCAAATGACAGGCTCCTCCATAACACATTCGTATCAAGTTATATCCTATAGAATAACGGGATTTTGATCATTTGTAAAGTAATTTATCACCAAGAATGAATAGGCCCCTTCAGCTTGATCTCACCCGTGAGCGTTACATCATAGCCCCCGATAGCCTGTAGTTCTTGTTTAAAAGCCTCACTTTGCAGCAATTTCAGGAGACTGTTTATCCAATAATGACTTTGTTGTGTAACCAGCATAACTAGATCATAGTGCTCTTGAATTAAAGGAATAAACTCCACGTCTACAATTCTTGCAGCTTTTTCAATGCCAATCCCTACGTCTGCGGCTCCCCTCGCGACTGCCGTTGCGACTGCTAAATGACTATGCTCTACATGATTAAAATACCCAGATAGTCTGGCTGGATCAATCTGATGAAGACGCAGTTGCTCATCTAATAAAACCCTTGTTCCAGAACCAACCTCTCGATTGACTATTCTGACTCCTGACTTTTGTAAATCAGACCACGTGCGTAGCTGTAAGGGATTCCCCTTTGCTACATAGAGACCTGCTTGGCGAGCCATCATATGAACAATCAGATATGGTCGACCTGTTAATACGCGCTGTACATAAGGCAAATTGTAGGTCCCGCTGTCACCGTCAAAAAGATGTGTACTCACAATCTGCGCTTCTCCTCGATAAAGAGAGACCAAGCTATTTAAGCTTCCTTGGTAGGAACGAAGCGCTCTTATACTGCCTGTTTGCTTTTCTAGCTGAGAGGCTAACAAATCTAGTGCCATATCCTGTCCACTAATAATAATGGATTGAATCCCACCAGACGATGGTTTATCTGCTGCGATAGGTTTTCCTACTTGTGAAAAGGAGGTGGTGTTAGCGGTTTTTTTCGATTTTGTTTTTAGCTTGTAGGATTCCAGATCGCTTGCATCTACTCGCATCTGTCTACCAACACGATAAGCAGACAGCTCTCCCTTTTTTATGAGGTCATATACTGTCAGCTTGGATACTCGCAAAATATTAGCAACCTCTTCAGTCGTATAGGAGATGTTTTGCGTCATTGATAGCCTCCTTTTCAAGTATTAAATCTTTACTAGTAAAAATATCTTATCATAACTAGGAATCCAAGCTATAATGTTCTTAATTAGTTATATCTAAATATAACTAATTATAACTACTTATATTGAAGGAGAGTCTTTCATGTTAACATCACGCCAGAAAAAACGCTTCCTGAGCAGTTTGGTCAGCTTCTCCTTATTACTGGCTACTGTAGGCTGTTCTACTCCGGCTCCATCAGCCACTCAACCTACTGGTGATTCGAAATCCCCGCAAACCAAAACAGAAATCTTTGTGTCTGCTGCAGCAAGCATGACCGATGTGCTACAAGATGTAAAAAAAGAGTATGAAACCAAGCATCCTGAAATTACATTGACTTATAACTTCGGTGGTTCAGGTAAACTTGCCAAGCAAATTGAACAGGGAGCCCCAAGCGATCTCTTCATCTCCGCTAGTTCCAAGGATATGAAGACGTTAAAAGAGAAAAGCCTGATCATCGAGGATTCCCAAACCGAATTAGTTACGAATGAAATGGTATTAATTGCTCCTAAAGAAAGTACCATCTCCATCGATTCGTTTGAGAAAATAACACCTGAAACAGGTAAGCAGTTTGCGATTGGTGAACCAAGCTCTGTCCCAGTCGGTCGTTACACAGAGGAATCCTTGACAAAATTAGGTCTGTGGGAAAAAATGAAGCCGAACATGGTGTATGCAAAAGATGTTCGTCAAGTTCTAACCTACGTTGAGTCAGGTAATGCGGAGTTGGGTGTCGTATATAAAAGCGATGCACTTACATCTGATAAGATCAAAATCCTAGCAACTGCCAAGCAAGATTGGCATAGCCCTATTGTCTACCCGGCCGCCTTGGTAAAAGCTACACAGCATCAAAAGGAGGCTCAAGAGTTTTTAACATTCCTAACCACTGATTTTTCGAAAGCTGCCTTTGAGAAATACGGTTTTCATCCTGTAAAATAAGCGATTTTCAAGCTTACATATGGGCAAAGCAAATTAAAGTGAGGGTACTTTTTTATGCCTGACATCTCTTATTCCCCGCTCTACCTGTCGTTGAAGGTAGCGGGGATTTCGACTATTGTTGTATTTATCAGCGGATTATTTATCGCCTATTGGTTCTCGCGTCGTCAATTTTTTGGCAAAAGCATTCTCGAAGCATTGTTTCTGTTGCCTCTCGTGCTTCCTCCCACTGTAGTAGGCTTTGGTCTGCTTCTACTGTTTGGTAAAAACGGGTTAATCGGAAAATTTTTATTGGAGGCTTTTCAATTTCAAATTGTATTTACTTGGGTAGGAGCGGTGATCGCTTCTGCAGTTGTATCGTTTCCCCTGATGTATCAGGCCGCCCATGCCGCCTTTCAAAATATGAATCGGCGCTATGAGCAAGCCGCTATTATGCTTGGCGCTTCTGCTTGGAGGGTCTTTTGGACTGTCACGTTTCCGTTATGCTGGCCCGGGCTTTTGGCTGGACTTGTACTTTCCTTTGCCAGAGCGCTTGGTGAATTCGGAGCAACACTCATGCTAGCTGGTAATATTCCTGGGAAAACAGAAACACTTCCGATCGCCATCTATTTTGCAGTGGAGGGTGGACGTATGGAAATCGCAGCCTTTTGGGTCGCTATTATCGTTGCCATTGGCTTTAGTACCATACTCTGGCTTAACTGGTGGAGTAAACATACATTAAATCGTCATACGCAGTTTAAAGATTAAAAAAGTCACTTTACGTAGATGAGGTATTTCCATGCTACAGGTTCAGATCATGAAACAACGTACGCATTTCGCATTAGAAGTATCATTTACTGTTCATAACGAAATTGTTGTCCTGTTTGGCCCATCCGGTTCGGGTAAAACCAGCATTCTGGAATGTATCGCTGGATTGCTCACACCGGATGCTGCTCTAATTTCATTACACGGACAAGAACTATGCACTCCAGTAAGTAGCGTTCCTCCCCAAAAACGAAATATCGGCTATGTCTTTCAGGACTATGCCTTGTTTCCTCACATGACTGTTGAAAAAAATATTTTATACGGGATTGATTCAAAAAAACAGGCTGTTGACAAGGCCTTCCTAGAGCAAATCTGTGAAACGCTCGGGATTCGTCATCTGTGGAAAAGCTTTCCTACTAATATCTCAGGCGGAGAAAAGCAACGGGTAGCATTGGCCCGTGCTCTAGCAGTCAAACCAGCTTTATTGCTTTTAGATGAGCCTCTCTCAGCCCTAGATCCTGCAACAAGAGCAGAGTGTCAGGACGAATTGCTTCGCCTGCATCAGCTCTGGAATATTCCCGTTTTATTAGTCACACATGATGAGGCAGAAGCGTACAAGCTGGGAAATAGAATCTTACGCTTACGTTCAGGAAGGATAGAAGAGGAGGTATTGCTTCAATCTCCCGTATCCGTTACTCCTCAAAAAAGCTGAGGTAGGAACCAGCCTACATCAGCTTTTTTAATAGCCTGACACGTAATTGGGGAATCGCTTAAAAGCCTCTCCACACCTTCCGTTTTAACACAGGTGCATAATGCCATTCTTCCTCTTCTGACATCTCCTGTAAGGTATTGCCTAGCGCGTTCATTTTACTGTCAATTTGATCAAGGTAGTGGAAAATAACAGCAGTAGGTGTCTTACCGGACACAGCGCTTCCCCATCCCATTTCCAAATCGCCATGATGACTTAAAATGCAATGCTTCAGATGCAGTACTTCACTATCATCTAATGGTATAGCTAAGTCTGTACATGCCCTCGTCACCATTTCTACTCCCATAACCAAATGACCAATCAACTGTCCTGGAGTGGTATATTCTGGGGCTACCGGATCAGATAACTCATACAGCTTGCCAATATCGTGCAAGATGCAGGTGGTAAGCAGCACATCACGGTCTACCTGTGGATATAGCGGCAGCAAGCGTTTGCCCAAATCTAATAAAGAGACTACATGTTCTAATAAGCCTGAATAATAATGATGATGCATTCGAACGCCCGCTGGAAAAGAGCGCATCCGTTCATACACGTCTTCCTTCCCGATCAGATGTGAGATAATCGCTCTCAATGTAGGGCTTTGAATATCGGATATATGACTCTCCAGCCGTCCCCATAATTCATCTACAGCATATTTGGAAGTAGGGACCAGCGATTCCATTACAACCTCGTCCGCAGGAGTAGCGTGACGTATACGTTGAATGACTAATTGCTTTTTACCGCGATACATCTGTACCTGTGCATCAATTTTAATAATCGATTTTACTTGAAGATTTTCTTTAAGCTCATCGGTAACATCCCAAATCTTTGCAGGCAAGCTGCCAGATCTGTCACCAATCTCTAGATTCATATATTCGCTCTGGTTGCTAGCAACGCCAATCTCTCTACTTTTAACGAGACAAAAGGCGATTACGCGTTCTCCCTCCACATAATCAGCCAAAAATTTCATATCTAATTCCCCTTTGTTTTGTGGAATAGGAGGGCATCAATCCTCTTCAGGATATGAGTCCCTACTAATTCATCCGCTTTCGAAATAACATCCGTAATCACCTGTAGCAGGTTATCTTTTCCGTTCCAATGCTCCTGTACGATGACCTGCTCCGTGCTGCTAAGAATCTTGTGTAAGGCATATACCGCTAGCACTATATCATCTAAATAACCAATAGGGCCTGTCAAAGCCTCAGGAATTAAATCTACAGGTGAAATAAAATAAGCAACAGCAAGCGCTGCTATAGCCTTTGCTCCCGTAGC